>NZ_JACSYB010000002.1:0-75244 GCF_022359095.1 Moraxella tetraodonis
CCCAAGCATTAGAATACAAACCAGATACGGTGTCAGCATAGTATGAAATTTTTAAATAAAAATCTTGATATTTACCTACCTGTCTATGAAATTGAGTCTATTATTAGCTATCAGTCAGTAAGAAAACCGACAGCATTTGAAGGGCTAATCCTTAATCTTATTTTAGAAGCAGAACCTCAACTCACCCAGCAACCGTTACTAGCTATTGCAGAAAAACTTAAAATAAGTCCGTTTATAATTGAACATACCATTCAAAATTTATTAGACAATGAAATGCTAGAGCATATGTCAGGTGATGTACTAACAAAAAGAGCTTCAGAGCTCTCTGCTACCGCATTAGGTCGAGAGATGTACTATAAGCAAGAAATGCCTGGCAAGACCAAAAAAGAGTCTATTGGAAGTCATTTTAATCCATTATCACAGACTTTAGTCAAGAGGGAAAAAAACTGGATGACTAGTCTGAAAGATAAAACAAAAGCCTTACCAGAACGTCTTTTTCCTATAAATATTAAAGCCATTGAAGACTTAACTCAAGAATACCTTAATCAAGCAGATGAAAAGCTACTGCCTTGGAAAACCGCAAAAACTAATATTAGTAATATTGCGGTACAGGTTGAAACGACGAAATGGCAGGCAATTAAAGGGCAGATGGGAATAGATGGAAATGGCAATCTTGCTATAGAAATATCGAATAGTGAAAACGGTGCAAAGCTTCAACAATGGCTCGATACCGCTGACTCAGAATTGGTGTGGAATTCAATTCTAGCTCCACACTTTTCACTGGATAGTGAAGAATTAGGTGATATAAACTGGCAGACAGTCGAAGACGTTGCCTTATTAGGCGATAATATCACAGTTACCAAACCTAAACTAATTGTATATCACGATGAAAGTGCATTTCCAAATGCGAATAACTTACAAATAGTGCTCGCAGAGACAGATGAAGTCACATTAAAGGGACACTTATTGACTATTCCTACCCATAGCAATTTTAAAGCTAAATTTTCTCCACCAGAAACTATTAATTTTCTAGACAATCTTTTTAACCCACAAAAACCGAGTGAAAAGGTAATTAAAGCATTCGATAAGCTTTATGTTGATACCAATAATCAAGCTTCAATTGTTAAAGAAGGTAATACGACTATTTATTTTGCTAAACAATCACACCAAATCGGCTTAAATATTAAACAAAAAGACTCGTATTATTGGGAAAAGTTGAAAGACCATCTAATTAGCCTAGGGCGTAGAGATGAAAACAATGCCATTCCTATTTTAGCGTTTGCAGGAAGCTTTCTAACAGAAGATATTATTATTAGTGAATTGCCGGAACTAACGATGGGAGCTTTTTTAAACTTTAATAAGTTGCTAAAGAAATTTAGTAGTAAACCTATTAGACTTGATACCGATTTAATGCAACGGATTGGAAAGCTATCTTCAATTAAAGAACTTCAGGAATTTAAAGAAATTTTTGGTAAACAAGTGATTATGGAGGAAAACTGGCTATCTGTATCACTTAAAGAAGTGCTTATTAAAGAAGGCTTAATGAACGCCAAACTTTATAATACATCATTTGATGATGACTTAAAGCCTTTTTCCGAGGTTAATAGCAAATTAACCAAACAATTAAATCTCGAAAAAATCAAGAAAAGCCTTGTTATCAATATTTTGCCTACAGATAGTCTTAATTTAACTAGTATACAGCTAGTCGAATCTTGGTTAAGATTATTTAAAGATATTACTAATAAATTTTCTGTTTTAAGTAAAGTTGAAGAATTTACTGAGCAATTTAAACTTTTATCAAGTTTACAAACTCAAATTCAACACAATTTTGCCCCTGTTCAAGCGGATAATAGAAAAGTCGCCGTCTTTGATACGAGTTATGTCATGAGATATAGTGATACTCTGAAAGCTCTTGCCGAAAATAGTAATATTGTGATACCTAGGATAGTAATTGATGAACTAGATGCCCTAAAAATAGATGATAATGGTAATAGTGAAAAAGCTAAACAAGCAAGACAAGCTAGTAGAATAATTGGTGAAATTTCCAACGAAAAGGTCTTTATTGAGCCTAGCCATGAAAATTTAAGAAGTTACATCAAAGACAACGGAAAAGATTTAAGTAATGATGAGCTTATTTTAACCGTAGCTTTATACCATCGTTTAAATGATGTGACGTTTTATTGTGCCGATAACAATTTAAATCTTAAGGCGAAATCAATACATATTCCTACACAATCAAAGCCTGTTGCATAAAATAATAAGCCATTAGAAAGGATGCTGAGTATGAGTGCTATTCATGAAAGACGTTACCGCTTACAACGAGAAAGGGAAATTGCCCAAAATAGAGTAAGGGCGACCACCGAAAATTATTTAGAACGGTATGAACAACTACTTAATAACTTACAAGATCAAGGCTTAGAAGAATTTGTATCAGTAGAAATGGCCGAAGTACGCACTGCAATTAGGAGTGCTAGGGCTTATCTTTCTAAAGATGCGTTTAGAGCAAGAAATATAAGTATGCAAATTGGTCAAGAAATCTATGCTTTACCAAGCATGGCGAGGGATTTAAGAAATATCTCAGTTGAAACTCAACGTTTTGAGCAACAAGAGAAGCAACGAAGAGAATCTGAAGAAAAGCAACAACACCAACAGAATCTACAACAAATGTGGCAAGAAAGTTTGGAAACTTGGACAGACAAACTTTCTCGCAATTTAGCTATGCAAGAATTAAGTACATTAAAACAGCGATTGTTTGATTCGGCTAACAATTACACTAAGCAACAGTTAATTTCTGAACTTAACCACATTAAAGTTCAGTATGAAGCTAAAGCTGAAAAAAAACGTCAATCTATAAAAGACCATTCTCAACAAGAAGCTACTAAAAAAATGGTAGAGGAATTGGCAGAGGATATTCAACAAGAAAATTTGCCAGAAAGGCAAAGTGCTGAACTTAAATCTCAACTACAAAATGCTATCTTAGATCCTAATTTATCTTTTTCAACCTTGCAATCATTGATGCAGGAAACTGATAAAGCATTAATTGATGAAAGTATTCGCAAAGAAATGGTAAAAGCCGTCTATGCTTCACTCAAACAAGCTGGATTTAGTGTGCTAAATCCGAAATTAGTCAAAAATGATGATGAAGATGTAGTTATTATTCAAGCTCATCGTCCTTCTGGCAACCAAGCGAAATTTAAGATTGAACTTGATGGAAAAATGCGATACGAGTTTGATAATTATCGAGGGCAAACCTGCCAGGAAGATATGAAGCAAGTTTTGCCAAAATTGGAAGAGATTTATGGGGTTAATCTCTCAGAAGAAAGAGTGATTTGGTCTAACCCGGATGACGAACAACAAGACATGAAGCCAATTACACCTTTGAATGCCAAAAGTGGACAATAAAAATTAGGAAACGACATGAGTAATTATATTAATCCATGGTTGGAAAATTTTGAACGTCAAATATTATTGAGAAGAGCGATTATCATTTCTGGCAATATTGTCGATTTAGCTTTTTCGGCGAACAATAAACCAGAACCTTTAAATATGGTTATCAATGAAACATTGCTTAAAAAGGGCTATCAGCACGCTGTTTTCTATTCTCGTGTTGGTGGAATATCAGGTGTTAGTCCAAGCGAATGGGATAATTTGCAAGCAGTAGGCTTACAATCCGAAGCAGTAGTTGGTGATGATTATGATATGGGAGATTTTGAGCCAGCAACTAGCCTTCAAGTAACAGGTAAAACGGAACTCACCCCAAAAGATTTCTTTGCTGTAACAGAAAAAGTGATAGCTGACCCAAAACGTAAAGTGGCTTTTATTATTGACTGGTCAAATTATCTATTTGGTCAAGCAAACAGCCTAACAGAAGCAGAAAGAGCTTGGTTACAGCAAATCTCAAAAACAATCCGAGATGCTCAACTTAGTATGGGGTCGCATGAAATTGATAAACCACAAAGTATTTTGATTTTTTTATGCTCAGGTACAAGCGTTTTGCCACCTTCGCTTTATTTAAATAATCCCTTATTTAGTGAAATTACTATCTCATTACCTTCGATCAAAGAAAGAGAGCAAGCTTTGTTAGAGTTAGGGCATATTTTTTCTTTAGATGAGGATTTTAGAGTACAACATCAGTTATTGAGTGAAATAGTTACTCAAACCGATGGATTGACAATTCGTGATATTTATAATTTAGCTCGTTTATCTCGTCAAGAACAGCAGGTTTCCAATATTAATAATCTGGTATCTTTATACAAATTTGGCAAACGCCAATCGCCTTGGGAACAACTTAATCATCAAAAGCTAGAGGCTATTAAAAAAACATTAGGATATCGTGTTAAAGGTCAAGAACATGCTATTGAAGCAGTCTATAAAGTTCTAATTAGAGCTTATACAGGACTATCTGGGTTGCAACATTCATCCAAAGCAAAAACGCCGAAAGGTGCTTTGTTTTTCGTTGGACCAACAGGTGTAGGTAAAACCGAGCTTGCAAAATCCTTAGCACAATTTTTATTTGGTGATGAAGATGCTTGTATTCGTTTTGATATGTCAGAATTTAATCATGAACACGCTGACCAACGGCTAGTTGGTGCACCCCCAGGTTATGTTGGTTTTGAGCAAGGCGGACAACTTACGAATTCGGTTAAAGCCCGTCCGTTTTCTCTGTTGTTGTTTGATGAAATTGAAAAAGCTCATCCTAGAATATTGGATAAATTTTTACAGATTTTAGAAGATGGACGTCTAACAGATGGTAAAGGTGAAACTGTATCATTTTCTGATACATTTATCGTATTTACCTCAAACATTGGAGCAAGTGAGATCCTACCTTCTAATATTGAACAAGTTCATGAAGATTTCAAAACTGCGGTGCAAAATCACTTTAGAAATGAATTAAAACGTCCTGAGCTATTAGGGCGTATTGGTGAAGCTAATATCATTCCCTTTAATTTTATGCAAAATGATGAAATTCTAAAAGAAATTGCTCGTGCTAAATTAAGACCATTAGAGACTCGACTTAAAGAAAAATGGCAAATAAAAGCATTGGTCTTTGAAGATGAGGATAAAGCTCTTCAAACCATTGTAAATAGTGTAAATAAACAACATGGGGGACGAGGGATTCTGAACATACTTACTCAAAAGTTATTTGACCCATTAGCGGACTTCTTATTTGTAAATATTAGCAGACCTGAGAAACTTAAAAATCAGACTATTCAGATTATTCAAGCCGGCAAACAGTTTGATTTTGATATTATATAGGGAAAAATATGACTTGGTTGAACATTGCCAAAATTATCGATGCGACAGAAGCCGAAGGACCAGGTTTAAGAACCGCTATTTGGACACAAGGATGTTTAAAACGTTGTTCGGGATGTTGTAATGCAGAATTTCTTAAAATTAAGCCAGCTACAATTAAAACCATAGAAGAAATCATTGAGCGAATAGAATATAACCAAACCAAATATAATATAGAAGGCATTACGTTGTTAGGTGGCGAACCATTTATACAAGCTGAAGGATTGAGTATGGTGGCGTCTAGCTGTCAAAAAATGGGACTATCAGTGATAACTTTTACAGGCTATATCTTGGCTGATATAGTTGAAAAAAATTTTAAAGGCAGTACTAATCTATTAAGACATACAGATGTATTGATAGATGGTGAGTTTGAAATTAATCAAATTGATCAACGAAGAAACTGGGTAGGTTCTAAAAATCAAATATTCCACTATCTATCCAATCGATATAATAAGGAAATTGAAACTATGCCACTAAAAGCAACTAATGAATGGCGGATATATTCTAATGGTCATATTTCGGGAAATGGTTTACCTTTTATACTTAAAATATGATCTTCAACAATAGTTCATATTAGTAGTATAGTCTTTACTTCCATCAATATTAGTGTCTGAAACATCCAAAAATATTGGAGGCAGATAATATGTAAATTATGTTTAAAGGATATACCTTTTATCTTGAAATTCATTAGAAAGGCTAGTGCGTAATGCTTTAGAACAATAAAATGCCGAAAAATTATGTTGCTCATTAATTAATGATAGTTCATAAAAAAAATCAATGACTTGCTGTTTAGTTGGTGGTACACAATCCAGACGATTTCCTTCATCCAAATGTAATACATTTGCACTTGAGACAATACCAAACCGAGCTAGGTCTTGACAGACACTTAATAGTTTATTCACAGGCTCTAAACCTAAAACGAAATTTGTCCATGATTTCCCATATCCAAAAATATCAACAGATTGCTTTAAACGTTCTATAAAGAAATCTCTACCTAACTTACTTTTGCCAGGACAGTATTTTGTAAACCACGGGTCATTAGCAACTTCTAAATTGAAAACAACAATCTCAATACCTGAATCCTTCAGAAGTTGTAAACGTTTGACGTCATGTGGAGGCGATATGACGGCTATAAGCCCTTCAGTAGCTCTATCTTTAAGTAGGGGATGAATAGTAGCAGCAATATCTGCATATATATCTGATTGTAAATCAAGTTGATTATTGGGTAAATTACCTGAAATTAAAATAACGTGCATATGCTCATCATAACAACTAGAATCTAAGGCAAATCTTATTGATTCGGTTAAATTTTTCAAATAATTATCTCGCACATTAATCCAAGGATGATTATCCTTAGCTATATGAGATGCATGCAATGCATCTGATGGATTCTGAATAGCTACATTATTTGCCCCACAGAATTTACAAATACTCGATATTAAACACCCTTTCCAAGGAATAATGTTTAGTTCATCATAACCACATGCTGAAATATATTTTTTAGCGAAATCACCATCTGATGTTTTTCTATTATAGTAATCAGGTTCTGGAACGAATTCTATAAGAACGTCTTTATATACCACTTCATCTGTAATCGTACAGAATAATTGACCATAACTATTAACATCGATAAGTACAGGTTCTGATAGTCCATGTGATGATACACAGGAAACAACGGTCGTATAATTGTCAAAAGTTAGAAATAATTCTTGTGGACGACCAGCTATATAACCTTTAGGTGCATTATAGACAAGATTTTGACCTTTAGCATTAAATTGGGAAGCCAACAATAAAGCGGCTTTACTAAAATTGACACCTCTAGTTAAGATTTCAATTTTTAACTCAGTTTCTGGCATTAAAATCACAGCAATTCCTTTATAACTTGTTTTAACCAAATAAAATGAAAAACAGGAAAAATCAATTGATACAATATTGCGGATAAAATATATTTAGGTTTAAAAAACGTCAGTATGACACCGACTATCAATACTAATAATATAAAAATTACAAATTTATTCGTCGCCAATATTAACAACAAAACCCAATATAAAATAGGAATAATATGATAACTAAATGCGTGAATTAATAATAATTTTTTTTCCTTGGTATTTGGTTTTGTTTTTTCTAATAATTGAGAATATCCAGTTGCCCATCTTCTTCTCTGGTTAGCAAGCCCACTTAGACTATATGAAGGTAACTCATAAGCAACTACTTGTTTGCTAAATAGATAATTTAGATGATTTTGAGCACTATAAATTCCGACAGATAAATCATCTAGGTATGTATCAATATTATTTAATTTATCTTTAAACGCATTCACTTTAATCACAAAACACTGACCAGGAATAGTAATCCCAATGCCCAATTTCCATAATGTAGGTCTTAGAAAATTATGTGATAACAGCTTATCTACCATAACTAACTGTGAGACAAAATTATTCACTTCTCTACTATATATTTTACCCCATCCTATAGCATATTTGTTGGCTATGAACTCGTTAACCATATTTGTAATAGCCGCATTATCTGCAGCTATATCATTATCTAAGCTTAATAAGTAATCTGCTTCAGTCTTTGCTAATGCATCTAATAACTTAATGTATTTCGTACCTGTAAAAATCTGCTGATTAATTATAAATTGTGGTTTCAAATAACTATAATTTTGAATAGTTTCACAATATAAACTCATTGTGAGTTTAGGATAAACTGTAACTAATATATTTCCAATATCCACAAGTTCTTGAGTAAGTAATTCATCTTGTCTAAGGTAACTGATTATTTGTAGATTATTGTTCATTAATAACCTCAAGATGATTATTTATGTATAAATACTTTATGCCTATCGATTTGGCACATTCCCTTGCATTCTCAGGAGTTTCTACTATAGGTTCGTCCTTACCATTAAATGAGGTATTGATAAGAATAAAATTATTAGTCAGATATTCATATTGTTCCAAGATTTTGTAAAGTAAGCTAGAATCCTCATCTATCACTTGAATACGAGCTGTATTATCAATATGTACTAATGCTGGATATTCTTTTGTTATCTCTGGATTAACATGAACAGCTGAAAGCATATAATCACTAGCTAATTTATCTGAAGTAAGTTTTTCTAAATTTCTTCTTAATATGATTCCGCCGAAAGGTCTAAAAATTTCACGTCTTTTGACATTTATATTTAAATAATTTTTGACTTGAAGATTGGTGGCGACAGCTAAAATAGAGCGATATCCTAAAGCTCTTGGCCCAAATTCTGAACCTTTATTGTGAATTGCTATGATATTTTCTTGATTTAAAAGCTCTACTATTCGATTAACAGTTTTTTCACTAACAGAATTTTTAACATCATAATTAAAACCTTGGCTTATATGGTAAGTAATAGGCTTAAAATTACCAAATTTTTCTCTTAATTGCCAAATAGCAGCTCCTACTGACAGCCCATCATCTCCACTTGCTGGAAATACTCCCATTGTATGTACGACGGGTATATTTGCGATTAAACCGTTACTTTTACAATTTAATGCTACACCGCCACCTAATAAAAGATGAGGCAAACGGTATTTTTCTATAAGTTTAATAGAACGAAAGGAGAAATAATTTTCTAATGATAATTGCAATTTAAAGGCGATTTGTCTAGCAAGAAGTTGATGCCAATCCCAGTCAATTGCCGCTGAGCAAATTTTAATAAAATTTAACCATGCTGGATTAACAACAGTCTGACTAGGGTCTTCGCTAAGAAAAGTTTCTGGAATATCAGGGTTGTCAGATCCAAGTGCTGCTAAAGCCATAACTTTACCTGCAGCATGGTCTGACTTAAATATCATTCTACTTACTAATCTATAAGCATAGCCAATACTGTCTATAAAATTGCCTATTTGTTCTTGATTCTTCAAGTATTTCTTATAAATTTTTTCTAAGGGAGTAATATGCCCCTTATGGTAGTAATAGACAGATTCCGTTTCAAAGTAATCTTCGTTTTCGTATCTATAATCATCATTGTCTTGAGGGCGACAACCTCTACCATCATTCACTAAGATAATCGCTTCAGCACTTTTAGCCATAATACTAGCACTATATGCATGAAGAAAATGATGCTTGTACGTTACGATAACATTATCAAATATGTCGTAATAGGCATCGTTTATTTCCGAAGCATCATGCCATTGACTACGCACAACTAAATCTATATCTTTCGAAGAGAGATTGAATTTCCCAAGCAAATATGCAATACACTCTACAGGTTCTCCAGAATCATGTTTAATTCTAGTAAGTCGCTCTTTGCTTATTGTTGCAACAACACAATTATCGATTAGTAAACATGCTGAAGCATCATGACCACTATGAACGCCAATAATTTTTATCGTCATAAATTACCTCGTTTCTTTGAATTAATCCTAATGCTAACAACTGCCTAGTATTTTCAATAATATCAGGACAATGAAAAGCTTGAATTAAGCCATCCATTGGCTGCTTTATTAATTCTTTATTAATTCTAATGGGTTCAGCTAGTAAAGAACGATTTTGGTTTTTATAATGTATAAGATCTTTAATATTTTTAGCAGTGGCATTGGAAATAATTAAAATTTTAGCAGTATGATTGATTAAATTTAAATATCTATTGGCAGACAGATAAGCTGAATGCCAAGGATATCCGCCATATAGAATATACGACAATCTCTCAGTAAACAAAATATCTTTCACTTCTTCTAATTCGAAATTTAATGATTTCAACTCAATTTTTAATTTTTCTAGTATACAAATATAGATAGGGTTAATAAAAATAAAAGTTTTATTAACGGTATATATCGTTTTATAAGATTTAAATTGAGACAAACGGTTTTCTGTGTCAGATAGCCAAAAAACTAATTGAGGAACAATATGCCATAAACAATCATCAATATCCTGATCAATGGGCAAAATATCATCTAAATCGTCTAATTCTTCTAATCTATTTACTAGATTATTCTTTTCTATGCTAAAATCTAGATTTGTTAAACACTGGTAAAGTAGTTCAATTTCTTTATACTCCATTAATTATAATACTCCACTGACTATCAATATCTTCGCAATATCTTTTCGCTTGTGATATAGACGTGGCTTTAAAACATACTTCGCCAATCCGAGCATTTGCGCTCCCAATTCTGCTAACTAATTTATCTCCTAATTTTTTATACCAAATAACATGATGTTTTGGATTAAATCGACTAAATAATTGAGTTATTTCCCCTTCTTTTTCTGTAATAAGATTCTTTTGAACACTCAACGGGGTGAATACTATAGGTTTACCGAGTAAAGCTTGAGCAACATAACATTGAATACCAGAAAAATCCTTTAATGAGTTCAAACCTCCACCTAGACGGCATGAAAAATCCAAAGGGTATAAACCTTCTGAATTTTCAATAAAATCAAAATGTGCAAAACTATAATCAGATTCATTAAATAGGACTAAACACCATTGCTTAATTGCGTCATAAATATGAGCTGATATATATTTAGGTGTTACATAAGCTTCACATACAGGTTTATGCTCGTGCCATGTAATTATTTTCTGAGTGACTCGTAATATTTCTACTTTGCCATTTCTAAAGAGAATATCTGTACTATACTCCTGCCCTTCAATATATTCTTCTATAACGATTTTTGGTACTTCAACACCCAATATTAAGTTCATAGTGCTTCGATTATCTTTTAATACCAATTCTATAACTTCCTTAACTGAAGTTAGATTCGCATTAAAATTTCTAAAAATCCCATAACTAGAATAGGCTGAATCTAGTCTTGCAATGAAATCGGTAGGCAAATCATCTATCTTATGTTCTGAAGCTAGATAAAAACGATCCACATAATTGAGGTTTGCTTTTTTTAAATAATGAGATAGCATCATTTTAGAGCGACTAGCTGTTAATGCTCTGTCAGAAATATTAGCGACCTTGTTTTTAATAGCTTGTGTTACCCAGTATTCGTTTAAGGGTATAATAAAACAATCTCTTTTTACTGGAATAACTTGAGTCTTAATAACAAAGCTTTGATTAGGCACTTCAATATTTTGAAACATTTCATCATTTTCAATCACTATCACCTCTAAGCCATGATTATTAAAATCATTTACCAAAATATCAATATTTTTTAAGGCAGCAGCTCCTGCTAATATAATTGATTTATTTTTTGACATTTTTTAATTTCATCCTGTCCTCAAAATAGTTTATAGTTGAATGCAACCCATCAAGCAATGAAGTCTCGGCAACCCAATTTAACTGCTTTTGAGCTAGCGTTAAATCAGGCTTTCTTTGTAGAGGATCATTTTCTCTAGCCTCTACATAATGAATATTTAATTTCTTTCCCAAAATATCTTGAACAACATGAGCGATATTAGAAATACTTATTTCATCATCTTTTCCTAAATTTAATGGCTTAGAGTAATTGCTATTCATTAGTAGGATTAAACCTTTAACTAAATCATCGATATAACAAAAACTTCTTGTTTGGTCTCCATTACCAAATATAGTGATAGCTTCATTTTTTAATAATTTTGTGATAAATTCGCAAATTACTCTTCCATCATCTATTTGCATCCCTGGTCCATAGGTATTGAATATTCTTGCTATACTCACTTGTAAATTATATTTTTTAGCATATGCAAAAGTTAGTGTCTCAGATATTCTCTTCCCCTCATCATAACAGGCTCGAGGCCCACATGTACTAACATTCCCATAATATGCTTCTGGCTGTGGATTAACTTTAGGTTCGCCATAAACTTCGCTAGTAGATGCTAATAAAAACTTAGCATCATATGCAGTAGCTAATTCGAGAAGATTTTTTGTACCTAAATAATTTGTATCCAATGTATATATATCGTCTTGCTGGTAATGTAAGGGAGAAGCAGGACATGCGAGATGGTAAATTTGATTTATTTGATAAGTATCTAATTTTAGTGGCTCAATGATATTATGCTCTACTAGAGTAAAATTGGGATGGATAATTAATTCATGCAAATCTTCTATTCGACTAGTTAAGAAACAATCCACACAAATTACTTTATGATTCTTTTCTAATAAAGTCTTGCATAGATTTTTACCAATAAAACCAGCCCCACCAGCAATTAAAATATTCATTCTGAATGAATCTCTCAAACTAATCTTAAGAAAATAAAATTCGACATCAAACTTGTTTTCGTTAGAATGCAACTTGGTCAATGAATTCAAACGAGTCTGCTTAGAAAAAATTACTCACTGAATCACCCCTATTTTGTCGACGATATAAAGTCTTGAGCCAGGCAGCTTAGCCTAACAGGTCTAATAAACGAAAATAGATATTCTACACTTCAATAGGCGACAATTGAACCGTCCTGGTTTTATCGGAGACAAGTTTGCTTGAGTCAGGCAGCATAGCCTGACGGAATTAATGAACAATAGTAGGCATTCTCCGCATCAACAGGTGACACATATCCATTGGTAGAATGCAATCGTTCATGGTTGCACCAGTGTACCCAATCAAGGGTTGCTAGAGCAACATCATTTACGCCATCCCATTCTTCTTTTAAGTAATCAATCACCTCCGCTTTATATAGCCCATTGACGCTTTCTGCTAGGGCGTTATCTGAGCGAGGAATAGCAAAGCACTGCTTTGCCCGAGTGCAAGACGTAGGGCTATGCCCGAAGTGGAGTCGCCTGTCGTGCCGACTGATGCAGCAAGTCCCGATTGTTTAAGCCGTTCACCGTATTTAATCGATAAATACTAGCTACCTTTATCAGAATGATGAATTACCCCGCTCGGTCTGCCACGAGCGTCCAAGGCTTGATTTAGGGCATCTAGGACTAGTTGAGTATTCATGTGATCGGATACCTTCCAGCCAACAATGACCCGTTTAAACACGTCAATGACAAAGGCGTTATAGACCCAGCCTGTTTTGGTCTTGATATAGTTAAAGTCAGCGACCTGAGGAGCACTGCTCCGCAAGAGTCTTTTCTTATTCGGTGCGTCGGCAGTAAATTGGCGTTTCACCAAGTCATTGGGTTTGTCTTGGTCGTCTCGCTGTTTAGTGGTGATCCTACCTTTGCCCCGCCAGATGCCTTGGATGCACAGTTTTTTCATCAGTCGTTCAACGGTACAGCGACCTAATTTGGGTAGACCATCTTGCTTAAGCTTATGCCAGACTTTATGAATGCCATAGCGACAGCCACTGTCTTGCCAAATCTGTTTGATTTGTGCCATAAGGTGTTTGTCGCTTTTTTTACGTCGACTTTGCTTTTCTGGGTTATCTTGTTCATCTTTGATGCGATAGTAGGTGGATGGGGCAATTGGCAGTATTCTACAAATCGAAAGGGCCCCATAATTATCTTTTTGATCATCAATGAATTTGACCATTACTTCGGTTTGCGGCCCTTCTCCGCCTGGGCTTCAATACCAGCTGCTTTACGAATGATTTCATTAGCTTGCTTTAGTTCTTTGATTTCTCGCTCAAGTTCAGCGATACGAGCCGCTTGGCTCTCAGTGCTTATAGTCACAGGATTTTGCTTAGCTAGGTACTTACGATGCCACGAGCGTAGGGTTTCGGGTGTGCAGCCAAATTTGGGGGCGATGGCTTGGATGGCCGCCCATAATGAGGGATAATCTTTTTGTGATTCAATCAGTAATTCGACGGCTCTACTCTTAACTTCTGTTGGGTATTGTTTGCTTTTCATAAGGGTATTGTCTCAGAGTTTTAGGTCTCCGACAATCCCGGGACGGTTCATTGTGGGATTTGCCATGAGTGATAGTCCTGACAGTAAACTGACAATACAAGCCCTTAAAATGGCTTATACGGTGCGTTTAGAGCCATCCAATGTGCTATTTCATTCTGATCAAGGTACGCATTACACCAGTCGAGCATTTGCCGATGCGATTGCCCAGTGCGAAGGCATGAAACATAGTATGAGTCGCCGTGGTCATTCACTGCGGGCATAGCCCTTGCCTTGCGAAGGGGCAAAGCAGTGCTTTGCTTACCCCTTCTCAGGGATAATGCCCCAACTGAGCGGTTTTTTAGAAGTTTTAAGAAAGAATGGTGAGAAGCACTGCTTCGCAAGACAAGCAATAGCGAAGTACCGAAAACTGGTTACGATGATTTGGCTCAAGCAAGAGTCGATGTCGCCAGTTATATCATCGGCTATTACAGTCAAGTTAGACCACACAGCTTCAATGATTACTTAACACCAGTCGAGAAAGAAATACAGTTTTTTAATCAAAATCTCTTAAAGGCTGTCTAATTAATCTTGACCACTACACAAACACCGCAACAGGGGTAAGAATAAAGGTAAAATAATATGTTAAAAATTAATATACAAAAAAGTGAAGTCAAAGAAACAGCCATAGAATTTATGGAATCTTTACAAAATTGGTGTAGTAGGGAACATGTAGTTGAAGCATTTAAACAACAAGGGCGAGCATTAGATGAAAAAGATATAGATTTAGCTATTCACCACTCTAGACAGTTAGTAGAGCCAGTTATAAACGCTTTTCAACCAATTTATTTATTAGCAATCAATGGAAAAATTAATCAGCCTTTTTCCTTTATAAGCTATATGATGAGCAAAACAGGTAGAGTGCTAGGAGATGAGCTATCAGATAATGAAATTAGACTGCCATATTTAAGATTAGCTGAACTTCTAATGGGTGGACTTGACCCTGATTCATTTTATGCAAGTGAATATTATAAGGACAATATTTTACCTGATGGCTTTAAATAAACTGTTCAGTACAAAATTTGGACTATAAAGCATTTACCCCAGAATTCGCAGGGAGTAATATTTTAAAAAATTTTTCGAGAGTCTTTTTAAATGATAAGAGTTAGATAGTCCAAAAAACGGTCGTTTTTTAGACATCTCATTTTGGGCAAAAAATAAGGGCTTTTAGCCCCCATTCTTGTATAGTAAGTTGTCAATCAAACAAATGCTAACTATTCTTAACAGCAAAAGTTTTTAATGAGCAACGCGCAGTAACACTTGGGGTTCAACTTTTGCAATTTTCAGCAGAACGCTAGCCGCCTTTGATGGATAGCGTTTTCCTTGCTCCCAAGCTTGTAAGGTTCGGACTGACACACCTAGAATTTCAGCAAATTCTCGTTGTGATAGTCCCACATTCTGTCTGGCTTCAATGGCTTCGTTAACAATAGGTTGCTCACGTACTACACCTTGCCCGGCTTTAGCTTGTCGGACACTTTCAAGCAATAATGCCCCGAGCTCATCCCCGGTAAATTCATGGTTAGCCAAGTTAATAGTATCTAAGTCTTTCATGCTTTTTATTGCCATGTGTTTAACTCCTTTACCAAGTCTTTTAGTATATGAGCAGGAATATTTTCGGTTTTCGCCTTGGCATAAACCAATAGCATAAATATTTTACCGTTTTCTAAGCGATTATAATAAATCACTCTAACACCACCGCTTTTACCACCACCTTGCCTAGCAAAACGCACCTTACGAACACCGCCACTTTTTGGAACGACATCACCAATATCAGGATTTTGGCTAATCATGGTATGGAGTTCGCCCTGTTCTTCTTTGGTTAATAGGCTATCAACCATTCTTATATACAAAGGCGTTTCAACAATGGTAAACATAAATAATCTCACATACTACATTGTAGTAGTATAACAGACTATGCATTTAAAATTAACCTCAAAATTTAAATGCTATAGGCTTAAAAAAACAGGTAATACGAAGGTTATTCAGAATTTAGCAAATCTACCCCTGCCTTTTTTAACTCCCCTTTCGCCGTCACATAGTGATATAGCGTACTACTGGGAATATCGCCTAGTTCCCTGCAAATCGCTGGGATACTCTTGGTTTGGTCTTGCATGAGATGTTGGGCATAGCGAAGTTTCTCAGCGGTCATGATTCTAGGCCTGCCACCTTTTCGACCACGAGCCCTTGCAGCCGCAATCCCCTCTTTTACTCGCTGCCGAATGATATTACGCTCCATCTCAGCAAAAGCGGCTTGAATCTGCAAAAAGGCTCGACCTGCAGGGGTTGTGGTATCCATCGGTGAATTAATCGCTTTAAAGCCAATGTCTTTTTCAGCCAATTCATCAATCAACTTTATCAAGTCACTGGCTAACCGCCCTAACCTATCCAAATCCAAAACGACTAGCACATCACCTTTTCTCAAATAATTCAGGCAATCATCCAATCCTTTACGTTGGGAATTACTGCCCGATGCTTTGTCTTCAAAAATTCGTTCACAGCCGATTTCTGTTAACGCATCAACTTGACGGTCAAGCAATTGTTTTCCTTCAGAAGTTGACACTCGGGCATAACCGATGAAACTCATAGTAAATTTCTCACGATAAATAATATTTAGTATATCTTATCATATCTAGATTTATTTGGCTTTATCGTGAAATAAACACAATAAATAAGCGCCTAATTGGCGCTGATTTACAAAATCACGAAAAACAATAGGTTGTCGTGATATTGTACTTATAACATTATTTATGGACAATATTCTATATATTAATTTTATTTATGTTACTTTTATAAAATTAATATTTTTCTTATAAAAAGACATTTTTTAATTTTTATATGACTGTTGAAACCTTATCATTTATCTTGACAAGGTTTTATCATAAGCTTCTCGTTTTTCAAGCACTTTATCCAGTAATGCAATACCTGCAGTAATATCGCCTTTAGCGGCTCGAGCTTTGAAGCGAGTTTCAATATCTTGTTTAGCAATCATTAAGGTCATGGCTTCATCAATCAGTTTATTAACACTAACCCCACGAGATACTGCAAGACTTTTGATACGCTCATGTTTTTCTTCAGTTACTCTAAGTGTGATAACGGACATTATGTATCTCCAATAATTGTTTAGGGGTGATGACTTTAAAACTATCAAAGATTAATTCGCTTTGGCGAAAGTCTTTTAAATTCTTCGTAATGATATAATCAGCATTTCCCGCTACAGCTAATTCAACAATAAAATTATCCCCTTCGTCTTTAAGATTGGGTCGCCATAGATAGCTGACATCAATCAAACGACATACTGAATATAACGCATTAAATAGGACTTCTCGCTCTGTAAAGATTAATGCTACAGGGTGGTCGAATACGGATTCACGTCCAATCAGGTCTTCATACTCATACAATAGCGCATGACTGACTAAAGGTGTAAAGTTCCCCGTTAGGCAACCACGAATGACTAAATTGTCATATCGGGAGCCTAAACAAGCCCCAACGATGATATTAGTATCTAAAATAATTTTCATAAAAATGCTATCATATGTGATAGCACTTAGTATACAAGATAAGGATTTAATAATCGAATTTTCTTTTTTTACTTGAGCATAGTTCGCCTATCAATTTCCGCTCCCTCCATATTATAAGCTATAATCACCCATTGATTTTTGACATGAAAGCAAGGACACCCCATGACCGACCAACAAGCCTTACAAAGCAAACTATGGGCAATCGCCAATGAGTTATGGGGAAAAATGTCGCCCGATGAATACCGCAACTATGTACTTGGCTTTATTTTCTACAAATACTTATCCGAAAAAGCAGTAAGTTTCGCCAATATCCTACTCGCCGATGAAGGCATGGATTTGACTTACAATGAACTTGATGAAACCAATCCAGAACACAAGCCTTATATCGATGCTATCAAAGCAAACGCCATTGATGAAGTTGGCTATGCCTTATCGCCCACTCAGCTATTTCACCGTATGGCGACCCGTGCCAAAGCAGGCGATTTTATCCTAGATGACCTTGCCAACAATTTGCGAGCGATTGAGCAAAGTACCCTTGGTACTGATTCTGCTGATGACTTTGCCAATTTGTTTAGTGAAGTGGATTTAAACTCAACCAAACTTGGCAATACTGCCGATGACCGCAATAAGCTGATTAACAAGGTACTTATCCATCTTGACGAGATTGATTTTGATTTGAGTAATAGCGAAAGCGATGTGCTGGGCGATGCGTATGAGTATATGATTGCTAAGTTCGCTGCTGGGGCAGGCAAAAAAGCAGGCGAATTTTACACACCTCAAGGGGTTTCGACCTTGCTTGCTCGCCTTGTGACGCTTGGCAAAACCCGTTTACGCTCGGTGTATGACCCTACTTGTGGCTCGGGTTCGCTGCTACTGCGAGTCAAACGCCAAGTGCAAGATGTTGATATGATTTGTGGTCAAGAGTCCAACCATACGTCCTATAACTTGGCTCGCATGAATATGATTTTGCATGATGTGCATTTTGCCAAGTTTGATATTCGCCAAGAAGACACGCTGGTGCGTCCCCAGCATTTGGACAAACGCTTTGAGGCGGTCGTTGCCAATCCGCCGTTCTCTGCTAACTGGTCAGCCGACCCGTTATTTTTGCAAGATGAGCGATTTGCCGCAGCGGGCAAACTTGCTCCGAAGACCAAAGCGGATATGGCGTTTGTACAGCATATGTTGTATCAGCTCGATGACCATGGCACGATGGCGGTGGTGTTGCCGCATGGGGTGCTGTTTCGTGGCTCAAGTGAGGGGACGATTCGCCAGTATTTGATTGAAAAGTTAAATGTGATTGATGCGGTAATTGGGCTACCTGCCAATATTTTTTATGGAACATCGATTCCGACTTGTGTGCTGGTGCTCAAGAAAAACCGTGACCGTGATGATGTGTTGTTTATTGATGCCAGTGGCAATTTTGAGAAGCAAAAAACGCAAAATGTGTTATTGCCTGCGCATATTGATGCGATTGTCGATGCGTATGCGGGGCGTGAGAATGTGGCGAAGTTTGCCCATGTGGCAAGCCTTGCTGATATCCGCGCCAATGATTTTAATTTGAATATTCCCCGTTATGTGGATACGTTTGAGGCGGAAGCGGCGATTGATTTGGATGCGGTAGCGCGTGAGCTTGCTGAAATTCGTGTGGCGAGTGGTGAGACTGAAAAGCAAATTGGGCGGTTTTGTGATGAGCTTGGGATTGTGTCGCCGTTTGGGGGTTTGAGATGATTGTCCCTAAATTACGCTTTTCTGAATTCAAAGATGATTGGTCAAAAAAGAAATTAGGCGAAGTTGCAGAATTTCTTCAAGGCGAACAAGTAGATTTAGAATTACAAAAGCCAAACCATGCAACTGGTTTAGTTAAATTTTTAAGAATTGAAAATTTTACACAGTTATCATCAGACTTTAGATATGTTCAATATAATGGTAATTTTGAGAAAATACTTAAAACTGATGATATTGCTATAGTCAGATATGGAGCTACGGCTGGTTTCATTTGTTCTGGAATTGAAGGTTTAATCGCAAATAATATTTTTAAAGTAATCGTAAATGAATGTTTAAATAAAAAATTTACTCTAATTCAATTAAAATCTGATAAGGTTTTTAATTATTTACAATCTGAAATGAGCGGCGGTGCTATGCCTGCTTTAAACTTTAAAATCGCGGGCAATATAGATATTTCATTCCCTGAAATTGAAGAACAAGCCAAAATAGCGGAATTTTTGAGTGCAGTGGATGACAAAATTAGCCAACTGAGCCGACAGCTTGAGTTGCTAAGTCAGTATAAAAAAGGCGTGATGCAAAAAATCTTTAGCCAAGAAATCCGCTTTAAAAATGAAAATGGCGAAGATTTTGAAGAGTGGGAAAATTCTTTTATTGGAAATGAATGTAAAATCACTACAGGTAATAAAGATACTCAAAATAAAATTGATGACGGGATTTATCCATTTTTTGTACGCTCTCAAACTGTTGAAAGAATTAATTCTTACAGCATGGATTGTGAGGCTATTTTGACGTCTGGGGATGGCGTTGGTGTCGGTAAAAATTATCATTACATTAACGGTAAATTTGACTTTCACCAAAGGGTTTATTGTCTTTATGATTTTTCAGAAAGATTAAATGGTAAGTACCTTTTTATTTATTTCTCACAGTTCTTTTTTGACCGTGTAAAAAGGTTATCTGCAAAAAATTCAGTTGATTCAGTTCGTATGGATATGATTTCGAAAATGGAAATCAAACTTCCTTCAACTCCAGAACAAGAAAAAATAGCGGAATTTTTAACGGCGATTGACGAGCGAATCGACCACACCACCGCACAGCTTACCCACACAAAACAATGGAAAAAAGGGCTATTGCAGCAGATGTTTGTCTAAGGAATTGACATGAAATTATATAGAGGCGTTAATATCAAGAAATTTGAGCAAGACGGCAAAATTTTAAAAGCCAAAGGGAAAACTGACAAGTTAGAATTTTATGCAGGTGATGACACATTAAAGGTTGGTAATGAAATCTTAACGATAAATCCCAGTGTAGTTAATGCAGTTTATGCTCATAATGGTGATTGGGATAAAGATGATTACAAGAATTTATATAAAGAGACTTCTGCTGCGTTAATTTCACTTACAACTGATATTGACCGAGCTTTTAAATTTGCAACTTATGCCTATAGTGAAGACGGTATTATTTTTGAAATTGAGTTGAGCGACTCTATTTATAATAAAATAGCAATTTCAACCAGTCATCCATATTTTGTGAATGATCATGAAAGAGAAATAGTTATAAATCTAATAGATTATGATTTAAAAATTCCTGATGAATGGATAGTTAACAAGATATATGTTTCAAAAGATGATATACATAAATTTAAAATTTGTTAAATTGGTAATACCATGACAATACAAACGGAAGCCCAACTCGAAAATGCTTTAATCGACCAACTCAACCAATTGGGCTATCAGCGTATCGCCATCAAAGGCGAAAACGACCTAATCAACAACCTACGCACCACCCTCGCTGACATCAACAGCATCGCCCGCTTTAGCGATGACGAATGGCAACAAATCATCAGCCATCTTACCACAGGCACCATCTTTGACAAAGCGAACATCCTACGCGATAAACTCCCCGTCAAATTCGATGATGGCAGCAGTCGGCACATTTACTTTTTATCAGACGACCCCACCCAAAACCGCTACCAAATTAGTAACCAAATTACGGTCGACCATACCACTAGTAACGGACGTACCAGCCGATTTGACGTCACCATTTTGATGAACGGCTTACCACTGGTACAAATTGAACTCAAACGCCGTAGCATGGAAATCGCTGAAGCCTTTCACCAAACTCGGCGTTATAGCCGAGAAGCGTACAGTGCAGGGTATGGGCTATTTGGCTTTATTCAGCTATTTGTCATCAGTAACGGCGTCAATACCCGCTACTACGCCAACGGCACCAAAAACATCGAATTTGCCTTTGCTTGGGCAGATATTACCAACAAACAGATTAACGAAATCACCGACTTTGCTACCAGTTTTCTAACCCCCACGCATCTTACCAAAATGCTCACCCAATACATGATACTGATGTCCACCACCAAAAGCCTGATGGTCATGCGTCCTTATCAGATTTATGCGGTTGAAAACATTATTCAGCATATTAACAGTAACAACAAGAACGGCTATATCTGGCACACTACAGGTTCAGGCAAAACGTTGACATCCTTCAAAGCCAGTCAACTTATCATGAATATGCCCGACATAGCTAAAGTGTTATTTGTGGTTGATAGGAATGACTTGGACACCCAGACGGCTACTGAGTTTAATAACTTTCGAGCCGATAGCGTGGACAGCACCAACAACACCAAAACGTTGGTGAGACAGTTGGGGCAACAGCACGACAAACTGATTGTGACCACCTTACAAAAGCTCAATAACGCCATTTCCAAAGACCATTACAGCGATAATATCGCCTATCTTAAAGACCAAAAAGTCGTGTTTATCTTTGATGAATGCCATCGTAGCCAGTTTGGTGACACCCATAAACGTATCAAACAATTTTTTAACAAGGCTCAGATGTTTGGCTTTACAGGAACACCCATCTTTGAAAAAAACAGCACCAGTAAGGCAGGGCTAAAACTCACCACCAACTATCTATTTGATAAGTGCCTGCACCAGTATGTCATTGTCGATGCGATACGCGATAAAAACGTGCTGCCGTTTCAGATTGACTATCTGGGTCGTTACACCCAAAAAGGCATGGAAAAAAGTAAAGACACAAATACCGAACTGACTGCCGAACAAGTCGAAGCCGTCGATACCAAAGAAGTACTTGAAGACCCAAAACGCCTTAAAATGATAGCTCGGCATATCATTGATACTTATCCCACCAAGACCAAACACGGCGAATTTACCGCCATGTTTTGCGTCAGTTCTGTCGAAGTCTTAACTCAGTATTACGAGCTATTTAAACAAGTCCAAGCCGAAAAACAAGCAGAAGATGAGGCACAGGGCAAGATTTTTAAACCCTTGACCATTGCGACCATTTTCTCATATGCCGCCAATGAAGCAGTGGAAACATTAGATGGTTTACTCGATGAAGAGTCGGCTGACATCCCAACCCAAATCAACCAATCAAGCCGTGACAAGCTTGATAGCTACATTGCCGATTATAACGCCACCTTTGGCACCAATTACAACTCAGGTGACAGCTATTATGCCTATTATCGAGATATCGCCACGCGAGTTCGCAACAAACAAATTGACATCTTAATGGTCGTCAATATGTTTTTAACAGGCTTTGATGCTAAAACTTTAAATACCCTGTACGTTGATAAAAATCTTAAGCATCACGGCTTGATTCAAGCATTCTCCCGCACTAATCGTGTGCTCAATGAAAAAAAACCTTTTGGTAACATTGTTTGCTATCGCAATCTTAAATTTGCCACCGATCAGGCATTGTCGCTATTTTCTAATAAAGACAAAGCCAAAGAAGTGGTTATCATTCCAGACTTTGAAGTTATCTTAGAAAAATACGAGGCGGCAGTCAAAGCTTTAAAAACAATCGTTGCGACGTATCAAGATGTCGATGATTTATACACCGAAGCGCAGCAACTCAGCTTTATTCAAGCATTTCGCGATGTCATGCGTCTGCATACCCAGCTACAAACTTTCAGTGAATACGACCAGGATAACACGAGCTTAGATAAGCAAGAATTTGCCAATTATGTGTCTAAATACAGCGGTCTAAAAAATGGCTTAACCACAGGTGGCGATAAATCCAAAACCTCAATCCTTGAAGATATCGACTTTCAACTTGATTTACTGCATTCTGATAGAGTCAATGTCGGTTATATTGTCAAACTACTACAATTAGCTAAAGACAGTAAAGATAAAAACCAACAACAGCAGTACCGTAAGCAAGTTCAAGATATTTTGAACAACGATATCACACTATATGACAAACAAGAACTTATCCAAAAATTTATTGATGAAAACCTGCCTATAATGCCGAACGGTCAAACAGTCGAAGAAGCGTTTAAGCACTTCTGGGATGTAGAAAAAGAAGCGGCTTATCAAAAAATGTGCGTGGAAGAAAATCTCAAAGTCGAGACCATGCAAAAAGTGATTCAAAACTATGAATACACCAAGCGGCTGCCACGTAAAGATGAGTTAAAGGACTTGCCCAATTATAAAGTAGGACTATTCAATCGAGATACGGTACTGAACAAACTTATGATTCAGACCCACCAGTTGATTGAGCGGTTTTATATGGGTTTATGATATTTGTAAAAAACTTGATAGCTAAACTTAGCTGAACAATGCTCTTAATTTAATAGAAGTGAATACAAGCGCTTTTTTCTGTTCTATTGTATATTGCAACCATTGATAATTTATATTTCGCCTCTCCTTATACTTAATGGGCGGCAGATCATTCATTTGCTGATGCCATTTTAGATCTTAATATTCTTTTTAGTATATTAAATAAAAGTTACTTAGGCTAAAATTGTCCGAATCCGGACAATTAAAATTTATTCTTTTACACATTCCAAAACAATATTCTTGAATCTAACATTTACTTATATTAGTATAATAATCAATATAAATCTTCCTTTCATTCAAGAATAATATCCTTATGAATCAAAAAAACACCAAAGTAATAACAATTGCCAACCATAAAGGCGGCTGTGGTAAAACAGCAACCGTTGTTCATCTTGCTGCTGAATTAGCTCAACTAGACTTATCGGTTCTAGTAATTGATCTTGACCCGCAGGGTAATGCAAGCACTCATATCGGTATAAAACATCCCAGTGAAGTGTCTGTAACTATCAAAGATTTGTTATTGGGTGGATATTCTAAATTAGTAGAAGCCGTTCAAGAAGAAACTAACTTTAAAGGGGTACATTTGATAAGTTCTTCCCTATCTTTGACAACCGAGGAAGACAAAATCAAAGACAATGAGCCTCGACCCTTAGAAGTTTTAGGGCGAATTATCAAGCCACTATTAGGGGTTTACGATGTGATCTTAATTGATACGCCACCAAGCTTACGCACATTGACCGGTAACGCTCTGTCCTGTGCCACAGATTATATTATTCCTATTTTTAGTGGTTCTCAATATGGTATGTATGGCGTATTAGATTTGCAGGCTTATATTGAGAAAATTCGATACATTAATCCAAACTTGAATTTATTAGGCGCATTACTCATTCGGCATGATGAAAGACAGCTCATGTGCCGGGCTATCAAAGAATCCGCGAAAGAACAAATTGGTAAGGTCATTCCGATTGATATTTCTTCGAGTAATAATATTGACAAATCTGCAGCACTCAAGGTTAGTATCCGAGAAGTCGATGCAACTGCAAAGATTGCAAGGAAATTTCGTCAATTAGCAATATGGGTAGCGAAAGAAACTGGATTAAAACCAGAATTACAACTGACTACTGTTATTGAAGGAGAAGAAGAAAATGACTAGTCAGCTTCAATCTTTGTTGAAAGAAAAAATCAATGCCAATATCAAAGCACATGGGCTTGCAGACAAAGAGTTTGCGGAATTTGACAGTTATCAGTCAGGAAAAATCGAACAAATTCCCGTTGATAAAATTAAACCCAACAATGCTCAACCTCGTTTAGAATTTACTGATGAATCGTTGGATAAGCTTGCTGATTCAATCAATGAATTGGGTTTGCTTCAACCTATCAGCGTGCAAAAGAAAGGGGATTTCTACAACATTGTAGCGGGAGAAAGACGTTTTCGAGCGGTTAAAAAGCTTGGCAGACAATTTATTGATTGTATTGTAATTACGGTAACTAATGAGAACAACGCTCTATTGGCGTTAGCAGAAAATTTAAGCCGTGAAAATCTATCAGATTATGAAATAGCTAAAGCAATTATATCTTTTAAATCGAATTTTCCTTCCAAGACCGAATATGCAAAAGCTTTAGGTATTTCTAGACAGAAACTTTACAAATTATTTGCTTTTGAAATTTTAGATAATGATTTATTAGCCAAATTAGATAATCATCCTAACATCATCTCGGCCGATACTATTGAACAATTAGCCACACTAAGAAAACATCTTAATATTCCTCATGATGAATTTTTACCGCTTCTTTCCGAAGGGTTTGATTTAATTATCAGTAGCCACTTGAAGCAAAGTAAGTTACCAGACTTTATAAAAAATAAAGCTAATAACTCTCTCTCAAATCAACATCCTACTAATACCAAGGTAAGGAAATCTTACAAGAAAGAAGGTAAGACTATTGGAAAAATCATTCAAACTGATAAGAAATTTATTGTTGAGCTTGAAAGTCTTAATTTGAATGAAGCCGATTTAGAAAAAGTTGAAGTATTTTTTGATAACTTACTTTCTAATAGTTGATTTAGACTTGAACATCTAAGTGTGCGAATTCAAACAATTTAATTGATATTTTATTTTTTAATTTTTTGCAAAATACTCGAAAAACGTATTTTTATTAAATTTGGAAATTTTAGCAAATCATATAAAAGTGTCCGAATTCGGACACTTTTTTTTCCATCGTATTCAGGAAATAAGTCAGATCTTAATACCCATATCTTTCATTGCATTTTTAAAATATATTCTAAACATAATATCCTTATAGGCGGTATTATTTTTTCTCTGTGCTATAAATTGTTTTCCTACGATCGGTATAGAAGATATTTGAACTTGTACGCTATCAAGAATCAATTCTTGTTGCATAGAGGTCAGTTGTTCATAAAAAGAAATGAAATTCTCATTATGTTTTCTTAT
This sequence comes from Moraxella tetraodonis, assembly GCF_022359095.1. Classification (NCBI taxonomy): domain Bacteria; kingdom Pseudomonadati; phylum Pseudomonadota; class Gammaproteobacteria; order Moraxellales; family Moraxellaceae; genus Moraxella; species Moraxella tetraodonis. The sequence continues at coordinate 26,295 of NZ_JACSYB010000002.1, forward strand.
ATTCTCTTGAGTTATTTTATTTTTATTTTCAATTATTTTTTCTTGATTGATTTTACTTTCAATCTCTTTATTTTTTAAAGATGAGAATTCCTGTGATTTCCTATATTTATCCAATCCCCAGCCTTGAGATTTTGCTATTTTAAGTATATTTTTTTTATGTGTCGGGTCAGTAATCTTTTTTTGGGCAATATAGTCTTTTGCTTTAGACGTGATAATCAATAACTCTTCTTTATTATAATTTTTTGATTCTTCAGAATGTGTACCTTCAAGAGACATAGCTTTCTTAAATTGTTTACTTGATTTATTGTTCTCACCTTGCTTGATAGTAAAGTAAAATTCAAAGCCGACTATTTTTCTTCCTTCTTTCTTTTGAATATAGTTAGTCGTAATATCCGTGAATTTATTAACTTGTCGGACTGCTAAATCTAATACTCTATTTTTAAAATTGCTCATTAAAATATATTCTGTTTTTTTAATGCCTAAACAGAACCGCAATTCTTCTAAGGAAATTTTAAGAATCTTAGTATCACGCCACCGAATTAATAATTCATAAAGTCTAACCGCATAACGACTTTGTAGATTCACAATTTGTTGTAATTCGTAACTGGTAAATTTTTTATTTAATCCAACAATCAGTGGAACTACATCTGGTGAAAATTTAACACTTACGCAAGCTTCTTTATCGACATATTCGATCCAGCTAGTCAGGTTATACCCGCGATGTGCGATATTGTTATTCTTATTTTCATACCTGTATATGAATTTGGCGTTTAAAAGTCCCTCGACACCATTCTTAAGGCATTCATAAGCAGTATGACGTTCAACATTAAAAGCCTCCATATATTCGCTAGCATGAATAACAAACTCATTTGATAATGTTTCTTCAACCTTATCGCTATTTTTTCTTGCTTTAATAATCGCTAAAAATATGATTCTTTGTTCGACTAAATCTAGACTATGACTTGCTTCAATAAAGTCATTATCTTTAACTATTAAATCAGTTTTTGAAATATTAGGATTTGCCATAGAATTAAGATGAAGGATTTGTAATTAAATATAAATTCTAAATTAAAATTTATATAAATACAATACAAATATATTGTATTTATAATGCTCGGAAAACGTATTTATAATGCTCGGAAAACGTATTTATAATGCTCGGAAAACGTATTTATAATGCTCGGAAAACGTATTTATATAATAAAAAGTCCTTGTCTAAATAATTGATTATAAATACAAAAAAAATTAATTTTATCGCTATAAAACAATAAAAATATATAAAACAATAAAAAGATTCTTAATTAGATTAATGTCAAAATATAGAAAAGCTAGCAATATAACTTTATATTTGATAACCCACTCTCAACTCGAAATAAGCAACTCAAACTGAAGTGGCGGATTACCTAACTGTCTATTGATTACAAAGCAGAAATTATGAGCCAAGATTTTACGCATAAATCTGTGGGATAAATGCCATAAATCTCTAGCTCTCACCTTTTGCATATTGGACCGCTGTGATAACTGACCAATCAGCGTCTCAATATTTCGACTAGCATTTTTAAGACGGTTGATAACACTAAGCGGTCTTTTATCGGACATATTTTTTCTAAGCGGCTTTTGCAAATCAACACACCACTTAAAGCAATACTCGTATAAATCAGGACTAATATAACCCATATCTGCACCTAATAAGCCTTTGATATTATCAAGCATATCACGTGCAAATAAACTTTCATTTATCTTAGCAGAGGCAAAGGTAAAATTGGTTATCATGCATGATACATTGATAAGTAAGAAGCACAGCATGGTGACATCATCGTGATCCGACTATTTAGTGAGTTTACCGTCAAAGAGCTCCATCTCTGATACGGTGGTGATGATTCAAGCGGTGCGTAAGGTGTTAGATAAAACCTATAAAGACGGCTTGAAATACGCCAAAACCGGAGTGATGCTATCGGGGATTTGTGAGTATGCTGAGACCATGAGTGATTTATTTGAGATGCCGGATGAAAAAGCGCAGGTGGAGTCTGAGAAGTTAATAGCGGTGATGGATGAGATTAATCAGCAGTTAGCACATGCTCTACCGGGTAGGGCAACCACCAAATTGTTTCTTACCAGTACCGCTATTGAGAAAAACCAAACTTGGCAGATGAGCCGAGCATTGTTAAATCCGTGCTATACCACTAAATTATCTGATTTATTAGGCATCGATTAAGGGATTAGACCATGTGTGCCAACTTTCAACCGATTATCCAAGCGCAAGCTTCACGCTTTACCAATCAGCAGTTAAGCTTTGACTTTAAAGACGATATCTATTCAGGCTATGAAGCCCCCTTGCTGTTTGCTAACCTCTTATCAAATATGAGTGGCGATCCTGCTGAGTGGCGATCTGCGATCTTTGGAATGATTCCTAAATGGGTCAAAGACACCAGCTTTGCTAAACACACCTACAATGCCCGTAGTGAAACGGTGGCAGACAAACCGAGTTTTAAACACGCTTGGTACAATAACCAGTTTGCGTTAATTCCGGTACAAACCATCTATGAGCCTAAATACATTAACGGAAAAGCGCATCGCTATGGCATTCACCGCGAAGACAATGAACCTTTTACCGTGGCTGGGTTATATGAGATGGTAAAAATTGGCGATCAATTGATTCGCTCCATGACTATGCTCACCATTAATGCCGATCAGCATCCGTTTATGTCCCAGTTTCATAAACCTGAAGATGAAAAACGCTCGATTGTGGTGATTGAACGTGAGCATCGCCAGGATTGGCTCAATATGCATCATGAGGACGCGTTTGAGCTACTTAAACCGATGGGTGCTGGGTATGTAGCAGAACATCGGCCAAACCCGAAAAAACCGCTTAAAAGTAAGCCCCCGACCATACCCCTATTGAGGTGGTATCCAGACATGTGGTAGCAGCTCATCAATCTGGCTATCAGGATGCGTCGGCAGACGACTCAACACATCTGCCAAATACGCATACGGGTCAAGACCATTCAATCTAGCTGACTGGATAAGCGACATAATACTAGCCGCCCGCTGACCGCTCTCAAGCGACCCTGCGAACAACCAATTCTTACGCCCGAGAGCCCAAGGGCGCATCTGATTCTCTGCCCAATTATTATCAATCGGCAAATTGCCATCATCCAAATAGTGAGTTAACGCCGTCCAGCGTTTCAAACAATACTCAATTGCCTTAGTAATACTGGCATTCTTAGTCGTGCCTAAGCGTTTCTGTTGTAACCACGCATAAAGTTTATCCGCAACTGGTTTTGCCTTCTCTTGCCTGACTTGCCTAACTATTTGAGCATCTCTGGGCAGTGGGGTTTGGTTTTTCTCAAACCGCTCATCAATCTCCCGTTCAACGGCATACAGGGTTTGAAACAGTTCTAATGCCTCAATGCTAATAAGACTCTGCCCTGTCACATGAAGCTCATGAAACTTACGCCTAGCATGGGCCATACAACCCACTTCAATCACCCCTCGCCCAAATAATGGCTTATAGCCGTTATAGCCGTCGCAAACAAGCTTGCCCTTAAAGCCCTGCAGAAAAGCATTGGGATACTCACTACCCCGACCTTGGGCAAAATCATACACCACCGCTTTGATTGGGCTGTGCTTTGGGGTCACATACGCCCACACATAGCCTTGCTTTAGTTTGCCTTTCACGTCTTTTACCCCATAGCCATTTAACACCTTTATTGGGGTTTCATCGGCATGCAGAATCGGTTGGGTAAGTATCATCTGGCGTAAGCGATTAACTAAAAACCCAAGCTGTACCCCACAACGTCCCACCCAATCTGCCAAGGTTGAATCAGATAAATACACCCCGCTACGGTGATAAATCAGGCTTTGGCGATACAGGGGTAAATGGTCAGCGTATTTACTGATAAGCACATGAGCCAGTAGCGCAGGCGTGGCAATGCTTTTATCGATGATTTGGGCGTCGGTTTTGGCTTGAACCAGCTTTTCACGGTTACACTCAGCGTTACGGCAAATGTATTTAGGATAAACATGACGCTCTCGGTAAAACTGCTTTGGCTTAAAGCCGAGTTTGTCTTGAACATCTTGACCAATTTGCGTCATTTGACAGCCACATTCACAGGTGGTTGACGGTGGTTCGTGGATGATGGTGTGAATGTCGAGGTTGTCAGGGATAACGAGGCGTTTTTGTCGTTTGGGTTTGGTTGGTGTTTCTGATTGTGTGCCTTTTTCTTGCGTATCAATCGGCTTGCTAGCAACCAGTTTGGCTCGCTCGTCATCGCTAAGATTGGCTAAGAAGTTGTCATGGGCTTGTTCAAGCAAGGCTAGGTCTTCTAGGGCGGTTTCTTTGTTTAGGTGGTCTTGTTTGGGGGTTAAGCCTTCGCTTTTTTGCCCAAACAGCCGATGGATAAGACGTTGCTGTTTGGTGATGGCGTCAGTGAGCTCTTGGTTAATGCGAGCAAGCTTAGCTTCGTATTGCTGCCTTTGAGCGTCCATTTGTTGTTGGTATTGCTGTTTGAGTTGCGCTGCTTGCTGTTGGTAATGTTGTTTTTGTGCGTCAAGCTGCTGTTGAAGCCGAGCGTTTTGGGCTAATAAATCAGCATAGCTTGGCGCAGTTGGGTCGGATGGGTGGGCGGTGGTCATGGTATGAGTTTGCCATAACCGCTCTGCATTGTCAGTAAATAGGCGGTGATAGTTGAGATTTAGCGGCTTTATGCTAAAGTCAGGTAAGCGGGGTGAGTATATCTTTGCCTAGGTTATGCCAAGACAGTCCACTAACCAAGGCGTTAAATTGCTCATGACTAATGGTAAGTCCTGTGGTTGGGTTGGTTAGGCTGTGATGTCGCATGAGACGTTCGCCAAGTCCGTGAAATTTGCCATCATCCAGTGCTCGGGTGCATAGCCATATGCCCAGGCCGTCATGGATGAGTATTTTTAGCCGGGTGCCTGCTTTGTTGTAAAATAGGTAGGCACAGTTTGGGCGGATGCCTGGGTGGTGCTGTAGGATGAAGGCGAGTAGTTTATTACTGCCACTTCGCATGTCCATGGGAGTGGTGGATAGCCAAATTTGTTGGGGGTTGATAAGGGGGTTCATTGTAGCCCCCGCAGTAATTCAATAAGGCTGTAATTGTCAATTTAGTCGATGGTGAGTTTTATGGGCGTCCCGTTATGGCTGGGAATTTGTAGTTCTACGCCTGTGATGGTTTGAGCTAAGGCAGTTGCTTGTGGTGTTTGTTCGTGATGGCTTCTAGATTGCAGGGTGATAGGCAGAAAGACAGGCTCATGTTCAATGAGGTTAATATCGAAGTTTGGGTTGGCTAATGGTTGAGTTGCTGCGATTTTCTCGTCTCTGGCAGCTTTTATCCATTTCTGCAATAAGTTTGGGTTAATGCCATGACCTTGAGCTAGCCTCGCTATCGAGCGTTCGCCTGTTAAGGCTTGTTCTACGAGATAGGCTTTGAGCTCTTTGCTGTACGTTCGTCGCTTCGGTTTGGTTATGTCTATTTGTGCCATTCTAGTGCCCACTTCATTTTTTAGTGGGCACTATCTCGTATTTTTTAGAATGGTGGTAGATGGGATGGTCGGATGCTTACGCTTAAAACGGCGAAAATGGATGTATTTAATGGCTAGGGTAGCGGTTATATGACTGACTTACACCCATGATTGATTAATTTAATGACTTCAACACCAATGACAGCAGATACGCAATCTCAAATCGATGCCATCTTTAAGCAAGTAGAAGAGTACAACCAACGGCACGATACCAGTAAACCCTTGTTCTTTGATACCGAAACCACCGGTGGCAGCAGGGAGGATCAAATCATTGAAATTGCGTTTTGTGATAGTGATCGACATGTGATTATCGACACGCTGATCTACACCGATAGACCGTCTAGCCCAGGCGCATTTAAGGTGCATGGTATTTATCCTCATGAGCTGATAGGTAAACCTACCTTTATTAATATTCAACCCGCGATTGTACAGTTGCTCAAAGGAAGAACCCTGTATGCTTACAATGCCAACTTCGATGTACGTATGATGCGACAATCTGGGCATAAACTTCGCTTGCAACAAGCTGAAGTAAAATGCCTGTGTAAGCAGTTTGCTGATTTTATCGGGCAATACTCACCGTATTTCAAAGCCAATCGCTATTTTAGCCTAAGCAAGGCTATGGCTCACTTTGGAGTAGAACATAGCAATGCGCACCGAGCAGCGACCGACGCACTCGCGTGTGTGAAGGTGTGGGAGGGAATGATGGGAAGTCATCATTGGGATTATTAGTGAATGACCGATTTAGATGACTAAATACATTAAAACGCAAACTGACTACTCAGTTTGCGTTTTTTCTTGCAACTTTGAAGTCTCAGTTACGGTTTCTTTTACAAACAAATCACCTGGGCTGCAATCAAGTAAATCACACAACTTGTCAATCGTATCAAATTCAATTCGTGTTACATCATTGTTATAAAGCCGATATAACGTTGCTCTTCCTAAGTTAGACATCCGATCAGCATCAGCGACCCGAATACCACGTTGAGCGAACAAGACAGGCAAATTAAGCTTAATCATAAAAAAGTTATCTCTGGTGATAAAAAGTTATTGCAGACGATAAAATAATATCGTATATTATTATCACCTAAGATAATTTTTTTATCTTTTGTGATAAATTAACAGCTAATATTATCGCATAGTTTAGTAATTTATACCAAAACCAATAATATAGGAGAAATCAAGATGATTAATCAGCCGACTATCGAACAATTAATAGATGAAATCACCCTTCAAAAACAAACCAAAATGCGAATTGATAGCCTTTCCCGAGCGCTTATTCAAAACCTTTATATCCCATACTGTGGTGACCTCTATTTTCATCTTAAATTGACTAAAGCCTGTGACAACCACACAGCTATCAAGCGTTGGGTCAATGAAAAATTTAATGAAATAGATACAGGTGACTTTGACAGTAACTATCGTATTTTAAAACAACAGCTATTAGCTATTGATCCTACCTATGCATAACCAAATGGAGCACAAAATGAATTTACATTATGTCAAGAAAACCGATTTAACTGACTGTGAATTAATGATTTGTTGGGACTATTTTGAACTGCCATTAGATCAATTTAATAACCGACTCGATCACATTTGTCACATCTGTCACTATTACAATATAGACATCAATCAGCTAGTAACTATCACACAAAAAGTGAACGTTTATGATAAAAATATTGTTTGTCAGGAATGCAACATCGCTAGAAAAGTGACAGGCCCCAGCTATCAAGTTGAACGCCGATTATTTAATTATATCTGTGATCATTGTCATCATTTTATGCATGATAATTCAATCGTAGGCAATTTATTAAGTGATGATGATTGTCCGTTTTAATTAGCCATCATCTTTATTAGCTTGCAAGCCTATACTTAATGCGCACTAAAATGCATCATTAGATTGTGAATTTACAATACGAAACAGTGCACTTATCCTATTAATAGAATTAATTAGCTAACCCCTCTAAAACTACTAAAAAATATTGAGCATTGCTTTTGCTAGAAAATTTTCTGAGAACTAGTATTAATTTCAACCTGGTTCATTAGCGAGTTTTGAGTTTCATCAGAAACAAAATTAGATAACCACTTTTTCTCACTTTCTTGAAACGCTTCGTTCTCTTTTAGCAGCGATATGAACGCTAGCAACGACATGTCCAAATGCTGTTCAGAAAATTTTTTTAACTCTTCAATGAAAACCATGCCGAATCTTTTCTGACGATTTTCGATATAGGATTGTCTTTCTTGTTGATCAAGCTTGACGGCTGCTTTTGCTTTTCGTTTATTCTCTTTCGCTAGTATTTTTGATTTTTCTGCTGCTAATAGCAACTTTAATTTTTTAACATCTGAATCAGACAAACTCGATTTTTTCGAAAGTGCCTTAATTAAAGTGTGCTCATCATTAAGTTTGTCCTTGTCTTTAAAAGAATCTATAAGCTTAGCTAACAACTTGCTTTCATTAATAGTAAGTGTAACAGACATAAATAAAATGCTCCATATTGTGTACGTAAATAAAATAATAACAATATATAGAATAAAAATAAAGTAGAAGGGTATTGAAATTATTAATTACACTTGTATAATCAAATCAATGATAAATGTAATGGATTAAAGCTTTTCTCAGTCAGCAATGACAGAGTTACCATTCCACTACGTTACATGCCAATCTATCGCTGACAAAAGTGGGACTACTTCCCCCTCTTGACACCCCCTAATCGCTTCCTTTTAAAATTTATCCTTTGGTTAATTTTAAAGATGAAGCGATAACAGCTTATATATGCATAGTGAACTGATAAAAAAGGTTTTTGTTGTAGTTGGTTATTTAGTAATTTGAAGCTATGAAATTAGAAGATGATAAGCCATTGCCTGTGAAACGTCAGACTCGCTTAAATTTACGATTATCTGATTTAGAATATGCTCAAGTGTTACAGAAAGCCGAAGGCTTTGGATTGCCTTTAGCAAAGTTCGTGCGTGTTTCTCTATTGGGATTACCTGAACCGGCAAAGCGTATTCATGATTTACCTGTGATTGACGCTGCCTTGTTAAGGCAATTGGTGAGTATGGGTAATAATGTCAATCAATTAACGCGTTATGCCCATACGGTGTCGTTAGATCCGAAGCAAACGTTAAATACATTAGCGTTGGCGTTTGCATTGCAAAAAATCGGCGATGAGTTACAGCAGTTGCGTGAACTGTATTCACTTAAAAACGTTGAGGAAAATGATTTAAGTATAACAAGTACACATGTCACAGCTGATCAATTTGACTCGCCAAATCTATCAGAATTTGATGAGAAATATTAATGTTAGTGCGATTTTTTGATCATGGCAAAGTAAAAAAAGGAGAGCTGACGCGCACCGGTGGGGGCGGTGCAGTGCGCAATTATTTGCTCTTTGATAAGAATGATAAAACTAAACCTCGCGATGGGGCTCGATTAATCTATGGTAATGATAGTGATACAACCGAAGTCATTAACGGCATTAAAAATTCAAAAATTTACACGTCCGGTGTCTTGTCATTTGCGCCTGAAGAATCGATAACTGATGCACAAAAAGTCGAAATTATTGAGTCGTTTGAACAAAACTTGTTTCCAGGTTTAATGAAAGGTGAGTATTCAGGATATTGGGTCGAGCATCAAGACAAAGATAGGCAAGAATTACATTTTGTGTTTGCCGAGATTCATCTGCCGACGGGTAAAGCATTGCCTGTGTATTACATTGGCAAAGATTTTGATCTTGTCGATTCATGGAAAGATTTAATCAATATCGATTATGGGTTAGAAGACCCCAACGATCCAAAACGGAAACGGGCTTATCGATTAAAAGGGTATGAGTATAATCAACAAAAGCAACAAGAAATTGATGCTCAAGCAAATTTGGCGGGACAAAAAGAAAAGAAGGTTTTTATCGAAGAGCAAATTGCGTTGCATTTAATCGAAGCAATTGCAGGCGATGAAAGCATACAGACACAAGCCGATGTGATTGAGCTTATCGGGAGTATGTTTGAGATTACTCGAATCGCAAAAGATGGTAAATCTATCAGTATTAAACATCCCGATGGCGGCAGAAATATCAAATTAAAAGGCATGCTTTATGAGCGAGACTTCAAACGCCAAGACCTTGAAACTCTTGGCAGAGAGCAAACAAAAAAGCCAGCAAATCGAAGCGAGCTTCAAGCAAGCAATCAACGAGAGCGTGACAAACGCCAGCTCAGATTGGAGCAACGCTTTGCAAAACGTCGTGGGTCAGATAGACAGCTTGATAAAAGACTTCGTTCAGAACTCGCAGAATTTGAACAGCAAGCAAATAGAGGAGGCTCAGCGCCAGATCAACTTATTGATTCAGCAATTGAACCTGCTGAGTCAAAGCGTAGCGCAGCAATCGCAAGCGATATCAAATCAGATAGAGATCACCAAAACGACAGTGATCAGCGATCTGCAAGCACTTGGTCAAACGGTGAGCCACGAGAGCGACAACGTGATCAATCAGAGCAAAACCGCTATGCAAACCATTCCCGAGCAGATGAAGATACTCAGTCAGCAGATAATCACGGATACAAAACAAGCAGTAAACGAACATCAATATCAACTCAAACAAATCCAACAAACGGGGCGCATAGCTGTAATGTTTATAGCAATAGCGATTTTATTCGCTATCGGTTTATTCGCTTACAATTATTACCTGGTATCGCAAGTATCTACCGCCCAACGACGCTTCGATACACTGCAGCAGTATATCAGTCAAACACCGATACAAAGCCAAGCGCTATCGATGATCGATATCTATCAGAACGACGGCAAAGAAGGGGGAATACTGATTACCCCGAAGAATCAGCAGACAGCGTTTTGGGGAAAGAATCAGAGCAACGAGAAAACTTTGCTCGTGACGTCGCCACCCATAAACCAGCAATCAATAACCCGACCCAACAAAAAGTAGAACAACATGACACAGCCTACCCCTACCGAACTCATCATCAAGCTCTTAACGACATTGTCGAACGATTTGCATCAGAAAATCGACAACAAACTGGTGCAAATCAAGGACGAGCTTCAACAACACAGCGATATCACGATAACCAAGAAAACGACGAGACTATCGGAGCTGCTATTGACCAAGCTATCAGAGCACATCGACCGGCAGATCGAGCAAAAGACCCAGCAGTACAATCAGCAAATCACAGACTGCTTAGACGAATTAAACAAGCTTCAGACCGCCGAGATAGTAACACTGAAAAAAGGACAAGAAGAATTTCAAAACTTGCAAGACAAGATCCAATCAACCTTGAGCCACTTGGATTCTATACAACCCGCCGACGAAAGCAAGTTCGAAAGTTCACTGACCGATTTAAAGAATTCGATTCAGACGTTAAAGATCAGTACTTCCGAGAGCAACAGCGAACAGCAAAGCTTAGAAAGCTTAATCAGCGAGCTCGAGAAGTTAAAGACGGATATGACGAAGACGCTCGCGAGTTTAAAACAGGAGCAGCAAGCTTTGGCAGACTCGTTGTTGCAGTTTCAGCCGTTGTTAAAGCCGTAGTTGACTTATTCAGAAAGTTATTTAATACGATTAAACAACAAGCATATGGCTATGCCAGTGAAGGAGTGTTATATCACCAAAATCCAGATGGCTCAAAAGGAAAACAGGCAACTACGCAAGAAACTCGAGATTATATCGATGCGCATCCTTATGATTTATCGGGTTATGCAAAGCTTAAATTAACTATTAATACGTGGGATAAACAGAAAAAAGAAAAAACGAATCAACCTAAATTCAGAGGGTTTGGGAGGTAGTTTGATAGGATAGTATTTGAAACGCTGTGTCATTTCAAAGGATTGTTAACTAAAACAAGAATGATGTAGCGTTCTAAATATGGATCTTGTTTTTTTAGTCTATTGAACAATAAATTTAACTGATATAGTTGGGAGTATATTGGCAAACATTTTAAATACTTTATAAAATGATAGCGGTTTCTTGTGGATGACTAATTTAAAAATAAATTCACCAGGGTTGGTAAATTGCGAAAATTTAAACCGACTTCCTTATCAGGTTATATTTTGTAAAAATTTACATTAAAAACAAAGACTTGGAAATTTTTAGTAAAGGCAATAATCGCAGCACTTTTACTAATATTTCTCTATAGTTTTATTATGAATGATAGCAGAAACAATTTATCAGCAAGTAATAGTGTTGGTGAACCCTATTACTTGCCAAGGGATGAATTTATTGAACCGTCCTGGTTTTATTGGAGACAGGTTTACTTGAGTCAGGCAGCATAGCCTGACGGAATTAATGAACAATAGTAGATATTATCCGCATCCACTACCGCTATGGTGAATCACATTTTTTAGTCTATGCCTAGCATCCAGTGCTTGATTTAACGCATCTAGTACCAGTTGGGTGTCCATGCGATTAGACACTTTCCAACCGACAATGACACGCTTAAATACGTCAATGATAAAGGCAGTATAGACCCAGCCTGTTTTGGTCTTGAAATAGGTAAAGTCAGCGACCTGAAGAACACTGCTCCGCAAGAGTCTTTTCTTATTGGGGGCATCTGCGGTAAAGTTACGTTTTACAAGGTCATTTAGCTTATGTTGGTCAACACGTTGTTTGGTGGTGATTTTGCCTTTACCACGCCATACGCCTTGGATGCCTGCTTGTTTCATGAGCCGTTCAACGGTACAGCGTGCCAATTTTAGTAAATCATTCTGTTTGAGTTTGTGCCAAACTTTACGAATGCCATATCGACAGCCACTGTCTTGCCATGCTTGTTTAATCCGTGCAAGCAGGTAGCCGTCGTTTTGTTTGCGACGGCTTTGTTTTTCTGGGTTGTTCTGCTCATCTTTGATGCGATAGTAGGTGGATGGGGCGATTGGCAGTATTTTGCAAATCGAAAGGGCCCCATGGTTATGTTTTTCGTCATCAATGAATTTGACCATTAATTCGGTTTGTGGTCGAGCTCCGCCTGGGCGAAAAAAGCGGCAGCTTTACGGATGATTTCGTTGGCTTGTTTAAGCTCTTTAATTTCTCGTTCAAGCTCTGCAATGCGAGTTGCTTGGCTTTGAGCTGTGACAACGGTAGGATTCTGTTTGTCTAGGTGCTTTTTGAATAGCCACCAAAATTCTAGACACATTTAGCCATCTGTTGATGGGTCTTCTCATACTCTAACGGAGAAGGTTGACCAATGGAACCATGTCTGCGTTTAGAATTATAAAACATCTCAATATACTCAAAAATATCTGATTTAGCTTCATCTCTTGAAAGATATATTTTCTTTTTGATTATCTCACGCTTTAGCAACTGAAAGAAGCTTTCAGCAACCGCATTATCATGGCAGTTGCCCCGTCTGCTCATACTGCTTTCAAGATTATGATGCTTAAGAAATGTTTGCCATTCATGACTAGTGTATTGACTACCTTGGTCAGAATGGACCAGTACTTTATTCTTAGGATTTCTTCTAAGCAAAGCCATCAATAATGCATCTAGTACAAGGTCTGTGGTAATCCTTGACTTCAAGGACCAGCCAACTACAAGGCGCGAAAACAGGTCAATTACCACTGCTAAATATAGCCATCCTTCATGTGTACGGATATAAGTAATATCTGTGACCCATGATTGATTTGGCTCAATTGGATTAAATTGTCGGGCTAATGTGTTTGCGGCAATAACAGATGGTGTACTTGCCTGAGATCCGGGTTTGCGATAGCCACGCTGTGATTTAAGACCATTTGTTTTCATCAGTCGATGTACACGATTGATACCACAACCTTCACCGATATCTTTTAAATCATAGTGAATCTTGCGATAGCCATAGACACCACCCGATTCTAGCCAAAACTGTTTGATTAATCCTGATAGCTTTTGATTTTCTCTAGCGGTTTTGCTAATGGGCTTTTTTAACCAAGCATAATACCCACTGTGATGAACATCTAAAGTAGAACATAGGCGACGAATAGACCATAAGTTCTGGTTGTCCCGAATAAAGGCGTACTTCATTTGGACTGACTTGCGAAGTACACCGCGGCCCACTCGAGCATAGCTCTCGCCTTGCGTCGGGGCGAAGCAGTGCTTCGCTTATCCCTCCTCATTTAAAATGTCCCTTTCTTCAGTAACCCGTTGCAGCTCTTTCTTTAGCCTAGCAAGTTCGGCAGTTGAATCCTTGTCTTTGGTTGCTTTGGATTGCCCTTGATCGTATCTTTTAATCCAAGCATAAAGGCTATGGGTAGTCATACCTAAACGTGTAGCTACTTTTGCTACGCTATAGCCTTTCTCTGTGACTTGTTTAACTGCTTCAATTTTGAATTCTTCAGGGTATCGTTTACCGCTCATAATCACCTCATAAATTAGTCATTTTATCTAACTTTAAGGTGTCTACGAAATCGGTGGCTATTCATTTGATGCCATGAGCGTAGGGTTTCAGGGTTACACCCAAATTTAGGTGCAATCGCTCGGATGGCCGCCCACAATGAGGGATAATCTTTTTGCGATTCGATGAGTAGTTCAACGGCTTGAGTCTTGACTTAAGTTGAGTATTGTTTGCTTTTCATTAGGGTATTGTCTCAGAGTTTTGGGTCTCCGACAATCCTGGGACGGTCCACTGTTTTATTTTAAGGGAGAGTTACATAGCTTTTCGGTGGCGTCGCTCATAAAAATATTCCTGTGTAATTTGCCCTATTTTGGGGTTTACACAAAATATTTTACAGTCTCTTCTCCGTTGTTGACAGCAGAGGTCAGATGCATTGGTTAAATCTACTTATCGAAGCTTTTATCATCTATATCTTTAGTTCTTTGACTCATCGTATAACCGAGCATCTCTGCAGGGGAGAAAAAATCACTGCCTTCTGCAAAGCTCTGCCGTATAAAATCTTGTATTTTCGTATTGATTAAGTCTAGATATATCCTAGTTTGATCAGGTAATTCTAACAAAATATATTTTTCATCACAGGACAAGTCTAATGGGGTGTCTATAAAAGATTGAACGAAAGCCGTTTCACTAAGGTTTTCAACTTTCACCAAATCTGAGATTGAAGCAAAGTAATAAGTTTTATTCGTACCTATAAACTCCTTAGTGCTTAGATATTTACCAGTGGCAAAACCTGCCGATGCGCCTATGATACTAAAACCAAATAATCCTGCTGTTAAGCTAACACATATCGCTCCAACTAGTGCACCTGTAAATGCTAATAGTAAACCAGTGTTTCTTGAATCTATCTTATGTTGATAAGTGAGATTGTAGTGCAACTGTGAATAGTCTTTACCAAACTCAATAGTTTGGGGCACAGCAATTAAAAGCCCTAGTTCTCTGTGGATAATTCTTATATCCTTGTCTGTTATTTTTATACTACTGATTTGAGCATAAATATCAGATGGCATAATTTTTTTCAGACAGAAATTGAATAATTTTTCTTGAATAAAAATGGTATTTCCATCAAGGTAAATCTTATTACTTTGTGTATTATCTCTAGCTACAGTACTAAACTCTTCAAGAGCATTATAAGCTTTCCCAACTGCCTCAATAATTCCAAAAATCATACATGACTGACCTTAACATTAAACATTTTTCCTATTTTATTATAGAAATTTAAATTTTGCATCATATATAATAAACTTAACTTTAGTCGTTAATTCATTAAAGGTTTAGCCAACTGCTAACATGCGATTTAATACAGAGAGTTCCAATAAAATTTTAGTAGTGGTTTGAAAACTATGGTGCTATAGAAATAAAAAAGACAGCTGGAGAAAAAGCTGCTAATTTGAGGTTATGAAGACACAAATTACAATCAGATGCCCAAGCTGTCTGGGTTTAAGTATAAATAAAAATGGCTGGAAAATCTATGGTAAGCAGAACTACCAAGGCAAAGACTGCCATCGACAATTCATTCATGGAACAGACTTAACATACCAAGGCTGTAAAAGCGATATTGCTGATAAAATACGTTTGATGTTAGTACGGCACTGTAGTATTGCTGACATCGTTGTCATTGAGAAAGTTAGCAAATACAAAGTATTAAACGTCTTAGTTAACGCCAATCATGAGATAAAACCCTAAAGACGCTATTACCGAAAACTGCAAGTTGATGAGTTTTGGACCTATGTAGGGCATAAGAAGAACAAGGTATGGCTAGTCTATGCATACGACTCAGATACCAGTGAGATTGTTGCCTTCGTATGGGGCAAACGTAATCTAAAGACGGCTAGAGAGCTAAGAGCCAAGCTTGATGCGTTGGGCATTCACTTTGGCTATATCTGCTGTGATAACTGAGATAGTTTTTTAACCGCCTTTGATTTTGACTTTAAACAAGTAGGTAAACGCCATACGGTTGATATTGAAGGCAACAACAATCGTTTTAGGCAAAGGCTTAGGCGTGTATTCCGAAAGACGTGTTGTTTTTCGAAAAAGCTAGCAAATCATTTTAAAGCGTTTGATTTATTGTTTCACTATGTCAATTATGGCTGGGTATAGTGAGCATACTTTTTATACCACAGCCCGCTTTTTAAGCAATTTTTCTTTATACTGTCACTTAGACAGGCTGGGCATTTGATGTATAGTATGATTTGCATTTCACTATTTTATCAATTTCTCAGCCTGTTTTTTTTCAGTCTACCTTTTGAACCACCACCAAATTTATTTATAAGTATTCGACCATCACATCTAGCACCCGTCTAAAAAATATGAAATAACGCCATTTGTATTGTCAAATTAACCCTAATTATTAATTTTATTGATGCAATTTTTTAAATATTCCTTAACAGATCCGCCAATCATTCCATTTTGTGGCTCAATAATATCATCGATAAGACAAATATCCTGACTACATTTTAACGCAAATTGTAAATCAGTCTGTGCACCGTTAAATACTGTTGCTTGAACATTTCCATCGTATAATAATTTATAATTGGATACTTTAAATCCCTGCACTGTATCCTGACCTTGAATTAAGACGTCATAATCTAGACAAACAGGAGTATTACGAGTTGCTTCTAAAATTGATTTAAATTCTTCTGTAAGACCATCACTACTGTAAAGCTGATCGCGATAAAGTTTTCTGACTGCTTCTATTTCTTTTATATCATTTGGTACTACTTGTTCAAAAGATAGGGGGTCTGTTTTCATAGATATATTTTCAGTAGCTGGCATATTGGCATCTGCTGTTGTGGAAGATACAATATTATTGGTCTTTTGTATTGGCATGGATATACTACCGATAGGTTCTTGCCGTTTTATCACAGGCTTTACTTTATCGGCCTCTACTTTCTGTTGATTATGATTAGTGAAATTTATTATCATAATTATCCCCACTACGATAATCATAATAAAACTATTTAGAACTACCCTTAGGGGAGTAGTAATAAAATTAACTTCATAACCAAGAGGTTCCACTAGTAAAGGATGTCGATATCCAATAACCTGTGACCAAAAATGTTGCCTACTAGCAGCAAATAATGGGTTTTTTCTTTTAAAAATTAGTACAACAATGTAAACCAAAGAGTTAATAAAGTGAATTAAAAAATTACTAAATTTTATAATATACTTCATTGCTTTATTAGAGGTTTCTATATGAAATTTAGGATAACCTAAAACAAATTTATTATATTCAGCTTTATCACTATTAATTGCAATTGATTTATAAATTAAATACGCTCTATTATAATTATCCTTAGCTCTAGATTTAATATAAATATCTGCTAAAAGTAACTTAAAAAAAATACTATTGTAACTGGTTGAAATGTTTTCAAAACGAGACAATTCATAATTGCCTTTTAAAACTTCAGTATGAAAGTATTTATAAATACTATTTTGTTGCGCTGCATAATAAAGTTTGTCAAGTTTTAAAATTTCGTCATATAAATTTATAAGCTGTTTTTGAACGGTGTCATTACAGGTAGAGTAAACATCAATAAATTGTTGAACAGATGACTCGTTTGTATACGATTTGATTATTTCTAACATCCCATCTACTGCTTTTTCGCTTCCTAATTGAGCGGCTTTGACATAGTGTCTCGTCGATTGGGAGATGTTCAGCTTAGAAGGATCATGTAAATAAATGTCTGCTAAAGCAAGTGAAATTCGATGATCCTGCCCTGATTTTACTGTTAACCATTGCAAAGCTAGCTCATCTTTATTTTTATAGTCCTTAACAAAGTTAACAGATGTCTCGATAGCCTTATCACTATCATCGAATCGATATAGAATATCTAAATATTGATATATATATTTTTCATTTTCACTTTTATCAAAATTAACAAGCTGTAGTAAGGAATTTTTAATTAAAATATGTTGTTCAGCTCGATTAATTAACCAAAATAATGAATTTTGATTACTATGCATTTTAACGTTTAAAACATGTAATTCTTTAAGTTTAACAAAATCTTCTATGTTGCTTTTATGAAAATCAATTAAAGCGTTGATGGCAGAGGCATTATGTTTTTGTAGAGCGTAGTAGGACAGTTTGTCGAGAGCTGGTTGAAATACTTTGCTATTAGGTAGATTTATTGCAAGGCGCACAGATTGAATAAAATATTTAACTGCTTTTTCAAAGTCATCTCTTTTAGATTCATAAATTTTAGCAAATTTAAAGCTTACAATATGTGAATGATTAGCATAATTCTCTATCTTTTCTTCAGGTTCAGGGTTTCCAAGGGCAAAAGCTTTTAATAAATAACTAATAGTTTTAGATGGGTTATGCTTACTTTCTTCTATTAGTGCCAATTGATAATATAGAATTCCTGATGAAGAATTTTCAGTAATAGACCTAAAATGTGTATAAACCTTTTCATCTGTGCCTGATAGTTTAACGATTTGCTCAATTGCCGGTAAATAGTCGAGAGTTGCGGCTTTTAAAACGTATTGTAAACTTAATTCTTTTTGCTGCTGACTCTGTATTAGTAACGCATATCGATAATATAGGTCCGATCGTGCCATATCATCAACTAAATTTTTTAAAATAATCTGTGCTTGTATATTATTTTTAGCGTCAAATAACCAGTCAATGGCTTTGCTATAGCCCATTTTTGCAGATAGAAAGATAAGATTTAAAGCTTCATTATTATTCTTTAAAATCAGTAAGATGTTAGCATAATCAAAGTACAAATTATCTAATTCAGCTTGTTGAACTAACTGATGCAAAGCTTGTAGAGTATATTGGTTGTTAACAGCCTTCTGTAAAAGCCATTGGGTAGAGATAAAATTTTCACCCTTATTGGAGATTTTAACGTGAATATCGGTAGCGATTTTAAGATCCTCTTGAAAGTGCTCAAAGAAGATGGCAATCTCACGCAAAATGGTTTCATCTGTTGTTTGGTCAACAAATGCTAATAGCTTTTCAATGGATTTGGGAGATTGATTCTTAATCAAACCGATATAAGTGTCTAAAATTTTTTTATTAGGTGCATTCGTAGCGTTATAATATTCTATTAAACGATCAGCGATCTCTTCATGAGAGTAAGCCATTTCTTCTAGCCATCTCATTGATGTATGCAAATAACTAGTTTTAAAAAAATAATCGCTGGCAGAGAGTAAGTCGTTAGTTTGAGTATAATATTCACCTATATTAACATACACTTGCGTGGTTAAATCTTCTAACAAAAAATTGAATGTTTGATCGACTTTATTCAACAATAGCGTATTGTCAACCGGTTGTAGCTGAATTTTTTTGTATAAATCCTTGGTTTGTTTATCTAACGACGGGCTTAAAGTACAATTATTGACTAGCTGTTTTAATTCTTGAATATAGTCTTCTAATAACTGAAAGCCAACGTTATGTTGCGGTTGGTTAATGATTTTTAGCCATTTTTGAATATCATCACCTGCAACTTTTGAGCCTGTTTTCTGATTAAGGGGAGCAGACCACGCCATAATCCCTGCATAGTCGATACCTTTTCTAGTCAGATGGGTTTTTATCGCTTTCATTATTTGTTTAACATCCGATAAGCTATTGGCTAAATCTGCTTGCGTTAAGACAATGAAAATCGGATTTTTCGGTTGTATTACTTCCAAAAACGCAAAATCATCTTCTCGCATCATGCCATTTTTGGCACTCACTAGCCATACGATATGATCAACATTTTTTAGCTGAGTTAAGGCAATCTGCTCATCTGAGTTTTTGTGCTCGCTGTTATCGGCTTTACTGTAGCCTGGAGTGTCCAAAAAAGTGAGATTTTTCCACAGCATTTTTGGTGTGGTAAAATGTATTTGTCGCACGATTTCGCTAATTTGAAGGTTTTGGTTGTCATCTGCCCCAACAAAATGCTTAAGCGTGGAAATTTGTTCCGCATTAACAGGCAGTTTTTTATGAAACACATTTTGTGCTATAAAATGTTCTTCATCACCTTGGGATAAATACGTCGCTACTGCCGTACAAGGCTCTAGCGCTTCAGGCAGCACCTCGATACCCAATAAGCTATTGATAAAGCGAGATTTACCTGCACTAAAGCCTCCACCAAAGCCTACTGTAACCGTCTCGACAATTTGTGAATCGGTAATTTCCTCCTCAAGACGTTGGCTAATTTGCTGAATTTTTTCATAGTGATTAGCATAATGGGTATTATCCAATACTGCCAAACTTGGTAGGAGTCTTTTTAATTGTCCAAGAATATCTAAACTTGGTGGAACAAACTCAAGTAAGTAAATTAAGGTATCAAGTTTTGAGGAAGGAGCGTAAATAGCAGTCATGACGATGTCTTAATAAGCGTAGGGGTAGGGATGTTTAATAAATATCGGTAGCATTGGTAATTTCTGAAAAAATGCAGTTAGTGCGGTTTGGTCAGTTTCAGTTTGTTTGAGTTGCTGTCTGGCGAATTTTAGCTCGTCGCTCAGTAGATTACGTTGGGCTTGGGTCAGACGGTCATCATCAAGAGAGGCTTTATTCAAATCCGATACCAACTTTCGTAACGTATTTAACTTGAGTGAGATATGACGTTCAACGCTATTTTCAATCATCTCAAATTTCTGCAAGGGATTAATATTGGGTTGATGATTGAGATTTTTTTGAATGTAGTCAATAATTTGAGAGTTGAGATAAGATTCCGCATTTTCTGTTTGTGCTAATAGAAGAATGATATTTTGTAAGCTTGTTGAAGGGGTAGCAATTACTAGCTTAAAAAGTTTGGTTAAATTGGATTGGTGGCTTTGGTTGGCTGTGATCAAGTCATAAAATTCGCTAATCTGTTGCGGTGCTAAGGGAATTTGATTGCCTAAGTGATTAACTAGCGATAATGAAAAATGCAGTTCGCCTGTGACAATATAGCAAGGTAGAAGGGTCAAGACTTGCTGTAAAGCCACCAAATCCTTGTATAAAAATTGAGGTATCTGCAAAACTGTTAGTAACTGCTTAAACTCTTGCGGATTCATGCGATGCTGTATGGAAAAATAAGGCTTATTTAGGGTAGTAACATTAGATAATATATAAATTAATTCAATATCGCTGAGTGCTTCCATCACCAATGATTCATAAAAATTTGTTTGCTCAAAATCATAGCGAGCTATCAGAGGTATCAAATCTAAGTCGATAGTTTGTATTAGCTGTTGCTTTGCCTCGGCAATCGGTTCGACGGGCGAAGTAAGTAGTTGTTTTAGAAAAGATAAATCTTGCGAACTGTCCTCGGCTTGGGTCAAAACCGACGTATCAAATGTAAAGGCATCAAAATCCATGCGTGTCTCAAAGTTCTTATTAATTGATTAAAGGGTTGCTAATGCCTGTTTAAATTCGCCCAGACTTTGTTTGGCAGATTCTTTGTTATTGAGCTGTGCTTTCAGTAATTCTACGTCTTTTTCAATCACACTAATAACATTTTCCAATAGATTATTTTGCATAAGGTCAAAATAATTTTCGATATCGATTTTGGCAGAACGCCCGACTTTCGCCACTTCTTCTATCACATCTCGTAACGCATTGCGGTGAGCAGTTTTTAAACGTGTGATTTGATTTTCATCGACTTTGCCTGAGCCAAATTGGCGGATAATATTTTTGGTAAAAGCATCAGCTGAATATTGCAGTTTTGGCGGTTTAAAAGCTTCTAAGCATTGGTTGACTTGACTTTTAAATGATGTTAAATCAAAGTCGGCATCCTCGGTATCAAATAAATCAATGGCAGATTTTAGAACATTTTTTCTAAGTTGTTGCATATTAACAATAGTAGTAAGCCCATTTTGTAATTGACTCAGACTTTCTTCGGCAAAGGCTTCGATCTGCTCGATACTGTCTTGCACCTGGGCGTAAGTGGTAACGACTTCGACTTCCCGAGTTCTATAAATCGGTGAGCCAAAAAAAGAAAATAGTCCACCCCAAAAACCACCTTGCTCATAAGTTTCGGTACGATATGACCTAGATTCTAAAGTTTCAATATTGCTGAATTGGTCACGCAGGCGATAAAGCTCACTAATAAAGTCTTCAACTTTTGCCAAAATAATATCCGATTCTTCTCCCAATGTATCACTAATGCCTTGCTTACCTGAACGAAGTTTTTTGGTAAGCAGTTCTTCACGGCGTTTAAGTTGGTCGATATTACTGTTATCAAGTTGGGCTAGGCGTTCATCAATATTGGCAAGAGTTTTCTGTTTGAGATTAAACAGATAGGTGTTTGCCCCTTGGCTAAGATTATCAAGTTTACGAGCTAAAAGTTCATGTTTTTGGTGTTTCTGCTCACCCATCATATCCCTTAATGGCACGATATTGGAAAATGAGCGTAAATCAGCTTCGCTAAACTGATAACCTGTATCCTGTACTAGGCGATGATAGCTTTCTACCAAGTCCGAGCCAAGATTCGGTAGTTGTTCTGCCATTCGCCAACTAATTGCCGATACGGTTGCAGGTTTTTTTTCTAATAAATGAGTGAGCAAATTACGAGTGGTATCATCCACTGAATCCCCTGTTAAATGGAGTTGCAGGGTTTGTTGAGCCATGCTTTCGATTTTTTGTTGTAATAAATAAACCATCGCTCCCACGGTGACTTTATCTCGCTCGGTTTCGGGCTTTTGTAGAGCAAGTAGTTTGGCTTTTGTTACCAAATCTCTGTCCATACTAATGGCAATATCCCGCTGAGTGGCGATAATATGTACAGCTTTGCTGTCAATACCTGCACTGGTAAGCTGTTCTCGCAGTAAAGCAAGGTCAGATTTGGTTAGAAACTGATTGACGGAAGATAATAGAAATACCACATCACATTGTCCCAAAAATTTGCGGGTTTGTGTGCCCCGTGATACCACAGGGTCATTAAAACCAGGGGTATCATAGATTTCGATATCTTTTAGCCGTTCATCATCGGCGAACAATGACAACATTTTCGTAATAGCTGTATATTTGCCCGTACTACCCACATAATTAGTCATTTGCAAGGCAAGCTTTGCCAAGTTATCGGCTTCGATTTTCTGTGTTTTACCCAAAAATTCATGCACATTAATGGCTTTGGCAATTTCTACCAATTCATAACAAGAGCGTAATTCGTGACTAATCTCTTGCTGAATACTGGCGGAATTAATCGTTTTAGGTTGGGCTACTGGGGCATTGTTTCTACCAAATCTAGACATGCCACCAAATAAGGATGTGGACTGACTAGCTTGAGCTTGTTGTAATAATTCCGATTCTTTTTCCAGATATTGTCTGGTGTATTCTTGGGCGTTTTCTTCGATTTGTTGCCAGTCAGCGTGGCTGTAAAATTCAATTTCGACGTATGGCTTGGGGGCGTAGGCAATTTTGGTTAGGGCGGCGGTCATTGGTGTCGCGGCTTTTGGCAACACATCAACAGGAAAAAGCAAAGCATTTAAAAACGAAGACTTACCCGCTTTCATCTGCCCGACAATAGCAATACGCAGATTCCTCCCCGATTCGATAGCGGATTGAATGTTGTTTTCATAAACTTTAAAAAATGTGTCTAATTCCAATAAATCGTTAGAGGGTAAATCGGCTTTAAATCGGGTTAAAACATTATGGAGTTTTTGAAATTCGGTTTGTATGTTGGTAGTTATCATAGCAATAAGTGATTCCTTAAATTTTATAATAGGCTAACTTGATTATCACTGGTTTGTTTGATAATAGCTTCAATAGCTTGGCAATGCTGATTAAGCTTATCAGTCAAAGCTTGTTTTTGTGATTTATCCAACTCAAGTTGATTGTCGATAGCAATAATTTTATCTTTTTCTGCCTCGATTCGGCTTTTGAGGCTGGCATAAATATCATTAAGGGCTGATTCTGCTAAGTCGCTAATGTACTTTGGCAATAAGGTATCAAGATGAGACATTAAGCCATTGGTCGCTTCGGAGAGAGCTTGTTCGGCTTTACTCTGCTTAATACTGTTACCAATAAAACCGCCCAAAATCGCCCCAGGTATCATGATAAATGGCATAGTCGTCATAGCGACCCCCATTGTCACTCCCGCTAAACCGCCTGCAACACCGCCCCATAACATAAAACTACTATCATCGGTTTGATCGCCATCATAAGCAACCAATACCCCACTATTTAAAGACTTATGCTCCAATACAACTGCTGATTGCATAGCTTGGGCGGCTTCCCGAATTTCAGGAAAAACAATCTGTTCCACGGATAATTCAATAGCATTTTGCATATCCGCTTGCATGGCTTGTTGGCAGTTCTCTGCACTTTTCATCATCATAGATAAATATTGGCTTTGGCGTGCCATCAGGGCTTGCTTGACAGTATTACTCACTGTAATACACAGCCTACCTTTCGCTGACCCAATTAAATTACGTCTTTGGTTATCATAGCTACGTTCAAGTTCTTCGGTGGCAATTTCAATGGCTTTTCTTTGGGCAAGTAGCTGCTCATGCGAATGGTCGTTGTTGATTTGATGTTGTAAATCCTGTTTGGCAAGGTTTAACAGTTCTTCAATAGATTGGCTAAATCTCTCTGCAAAAATTTCACTTTTTTGCTCTTCGATGAAGTTCAGAATATCGGCAAAACCTTTAATATCGCCTGTATGAGCGGAACAACCTCGCACCAAACCATAATTTGCATCAATTTGAGCTTGTGTAGCAATCGTAGCTCGCACGGCAGGGCGGTCTTGGATATTAATCAAGTCTTCTTGACACACTAGCAATGAGACAGGTTTGCCAAACATATATTGGCGATTAACAAATTGTTTTTCTTCTTCACCTAAGTGGTTACGAGAAGCACAAAGAATAAAACTACTGTTTACTGAGCCTGAATATTGCATGAGAGCTTGTTCGTGTGAGCCGACATTGGATTCTAGGCCTGGGGTGTCGACTAACACCAAGTCTGGGTGCAATGCCAAAGCAGGTAAATGTAAATGTAACTCTAAATGTTGCAAGCGATTGGGAATGGGGAGTTTACCTTGATTAATCAGCGGATAGTTAGCAATTAAGGTTGTTTCTTTGGCAAGTATTCCTTCGTCATCCAAATAAGCCAAGACTAATTTTTCATCGCTAACTTGCGAAGCATAGTGAAACTCTGTCGGAACAGAAGTACAAGCTCCTAAATCGGTGTTTTGAATACTGGTTTCTAGCCAAGTATTGAGTAAGGTAGATTTACCCACGCTATATTTACCAATAATCGGCACAACCAGTTTAAAAGCGGTAATTTCCTGTTTCAATAATTCCACTTGTTTAGTTAGCGATTTGGATAATATTCCTTCATTAATTAAATCGGTGATTTTATCAATCGCAGTAAGCCAATTTTGCTTTTGTCGTTCCATGGCTTGTAAGCGATAAGGGCGGATTTCTGCTGCTTTTATACACCACAGCAAGGTAAGCACGTTGTCCCAAATACCATTTTTTAAGCTAACTTGTTGGTTAAAAATCGCAGGTAGGGTAGTGGGCTGCTGCTGATAGACTTGAGTAATCCAAGTGGTATCAGCTTCATCAGCGATGGTTTTTCGGTCAATTAGCTTTAATTTATCAAATAAGTTATTTGATAACTTTTTATTGTTAAATATGTTTTCAAAATAACCTTGTGCTTCAGGTGTGTTTAAATGCACCCGATACAACATTTCATCAAGCGTGAGTAAGTCTTTTTGTGTCCATTTGCCTTCGGTTAAGTGGATAAATTCATTGATAACGGTTGCCAAGCGTAGGCTCTCATCTAACTGCATGAGTGTTTGCCCATGGTATTTACGAGCGTTGGTATGATTGAGCCATTCTTGTAAAGCAAGATTACGTTCAAGATTTTGAATGCGCTGTTCATTTTCAATTAGGCGATTGCGTAATTTGACGTACATTTGAGCCATTGATTGATACAATTGGCTCAAATTTTGAGCGTGTTGGGTGTGGATTTGATTCAAACTAGCTTCAAAATTACCAATGCGTTTTTGCAATAAAGTAATAAACTCTAGCGACATGGACTGGTCATGTTGCAAACCTTGTAGCATTCGCATGGCGGCGATTTGGGCGGTCATCAGCTTATCAATTTGCCCCGCTTGCACGCTGGTTGATGAGCTAAATAAATTATTACCCAAACGTTGTAACAGATTAGTAGCGATAGGTAATTGTTCGGCAGTATTATTGGCTTGTGGGTCTAGAAGCACCATTGAATCCAGTACTGCTGACTCAATAAGACGTTGGTTATTATGATTTTCAATCATAAAGCGCCCAATAGCTTGGTCAATGTCAATGGTATCGGTGACTTTTGCCAGTACAGCGAGGTTTTTCACCACATTTTGTTCAATTTGCGTGGGCGTAACGTTATGTTCGGTTTCGATAACTGTGATAAAGTCATGGTGTTCGATAGTACGATTAAATAAGGTAATGTCGTGCTGTGTCTGTTCGTTATTCTTCTGTTGATTGCCTTGAGAGTTTAGCATTTGTTGGCGTTGTCCTGTTGCCATGGCATAATTGAGTTGCCATTGTTCGGCTTTATACTGGCTAGTGGCATTAATCGTCCGCATCCACCCATGAAATACGTCATTTAGGCCATGTTCAAAGCGCTTTGCATCCTCTTTATCAATAGCTAACCATTGAATCACTACAGGCACTAATAACCCTAAAGGACCTGCCGTCGCTACCGCCCCATAGGTTAGCAAGCTCATTACCCCTCTATCTAAGCCTGCGAATTTGATACGTTGGAGCATTTCAAAATGTGAGATTTGACCTGCTTGATGGAGTCGATACAGAGATTGGATGTCCCAAGCATAAGTAACTAAAAACGTGGCAAGTCCTGCATTTAAACCTGTAGCAAAAGTTAAACCTCCTGCAACAGTGACTTTTTTACCCGTCTGAGCGATTTTTTCAGCAGACTTTTTCTCTTTTAGATTAGCAATTAACGCATTGCCTGCTTCTACAAGTGATACTTGGTTATTGGCAAGTTTCCCCATGACATTGAGCAACGCAGGGGCAAGTTCAACCGCTGTCACCATTCCCATTGCCATCGCTGACCCTTCAGCAACGGCTGATATATCATCAACTAGCGTGTAGTGATGGGCATACTCTGGCATTGTACCGTTTTGCATTGCCAGTGTGCCTTGTTGGGCTTCATGGTAGGTCAGCGGTGTCGAACTCACGCCATCTGCACCCACGACTCTATCAGTAAAATCTATGCTAGAAAGAGCATTATAATAATCCATGTTCCCCTGACTTTGGGCAAGGGCTAAGGCATGATGATGGTGTTGCAATACTTGCTCTAACTGGTCACTTGGTACAACAATATGTTGCCCTGCATATTTAGCAACAAGACCATCTGCCCCATGTATGATTTCTGCCCCTGCCTGATAGCTTTGGTCAGCGGTGGCGTAATATTTTGGGTTATAAAATTCACCTGTAGAAGTTTGGATATCGACTGAACCAAATGCTCGGCTGTCAAGCTGTATAGCACGTTCAGCGTGACTCTGGTCAATTTGATTAACATTAAAACTTGCAGTATGATGAGTTTCAGCAAAATAACCCGCCCCACCTTGGTGATTATTCACAATTTGGGTGTGATGACTATCAAAGCTATCATAAGCCGCTTCACCTGCTAAGGACTCTCGATGATAATCGCCCAACTTATCGGAAATAATAAAAACTGCTGAAATCTCACTGATCGAACGTTTTATCATCAAATAATACCCATATAAACAAGTGTTTGTCATATTACTAAAAAAAATATAGCTGTGCAGTATATAGCTACTAATATTTTTGATTTTTATTAAAAATGGGACTTATTGAAATGCTAGCAAAGAAAAAATAAATTGATTGTCTAAATATTTACCAAGCAAAATTTTGTTATAGGGGTCAGCATAGAATTCGGATTATATTGTAGTGGTCAAGTTTAATTAGACAGCCTTTAAGAGACTTTGATTAAAAAACTGTATTTCTTTCTCGACTGGTGTTAAGTAATCATTGAAGCTGTGTGGTCTAACTTGACTGTAATAGCCGATGATATAACTGGCGACATCGACTCTTGCTTGAGCCAAATCATCGTAACCAGTTTTCGGTACTTCGCTATTGCTTGTCTTGCGAAGCAGTGCTTCGCTTATCCCTCGTCATTTAAAATGTCTCGCTCTAGTTTGAGCTGGGCTACTTCTTTTTTTAGTCGCTGAATTTCTCGTTGTTCTTCTGTTAGGGCGTTACCCTTCGCTATGGGGTTGCCCCGTTTTTCTCTGCGATAGCGTGTTAGCCAGTTCTCTAACGTGAATTCAGCTATTTCATATTGAGTGGCTACGTCACTAGGTTTTTGCCCTTGTTCTTCTATGAGTTTTATCATTTCTAGTTTAAATGCAGGCGTGTATGTTTTGCGAACTTTTGTCATGAGATTATTCCTCCGATTGGGGTATTATAATCTCTTATTACCTGTCTAGCTTTATTATGCCACTACAGATGGTGTCTATGGCTATCGCAAACCCAGATCTCAGGCAAGTACACCATCTGTTATTGCCGCAAACACATTAGCCCGACAGTTTAATCCAATTGAGCCGAATCAATCATGGGTCACAGATATTACTTATATCCGTACACATGAAGGATGGCTATATTTAGCAGTGGTAATTGACCTGTTTTCGCGCCTTGTAGTTGGCTGGTCTATGAAATCCAGAATTACAACAGATTTAGTTTTAGACGCATTATTGATGGCTTTGCTTAGAAGAAATCCTAAGAATAAAGTACTGGTCCATTCTGACCAAGGTAGTCAATACACTAGTCATGAATGGCAAACATTTCTTAAGCATCATAATCTTGAAAGCAGTATGAGCAGACGGGGCAACTGCCATGATAATGCGGTTGCTGAAAGCTTCTTTCAGTTGCTAAAGCGTGAGATAATCAAAAAGAAAATATATCTTTCAAGAGATGAAGCTAAATCAGATATTTTTGAGTATATTGAGATGTTTTATAATTCTAAACGCAGACATGGTTCCATTGGTCAACCTTCTCCGTTAGAGTATGAGAAGACCCATCAACAGATGGCTAAATGTGTCTAGATTTTTGGTGGCTATTCAAATAATTGTAGTGAACGAGCAATCGAGACCTCGCTCGTAGTGGATGCGGAAAATATCTACTATCGTTCACTAAAACCGTTAGGCTATGCTGCCTGACTCAGGCAAATCTGTCTCCGATAAACTCGGGACGGTTCAGAGTTACCTTTACCGTTTTTATAAGAGTAACGAGTATCCGCTTTATAAGACATATATTCCCCCAACGATTTTCCAATTAACATCGATTATAGATTACCATGAAAAGAACAAATTTTCATTGAATTTAATCTTCACCATACCAAGTAGCATCATCAATCCAAGCCCAACTGCACTCAGCTAAATCCGCTACAGCCATTTGCAATTCTCCACCAACACCGTAACAATCACCACGTACAAATTCCACCTCCCAATTTTTAGGAGCTTGAGCGAAAAACTGCTTATAATTTTGCTTGCTGGAATCTGCCATTTCTTCTTCAATCATCACATGGACAGATTGGGTATTGGTAAGTTGAAATGGTAAAGTTTTATCACCAATATCAGGATTGATAAGCAACGCTCGTAATCCATATCGATGTGCAATCTCATTGGCTATCACCGCTCCAATGCCAACTCCGAAAACCACAATTTTTTCAAACATCTGCTGTAAATGTCCCATATCGTGACTTTTAAAGTAAGTTTGGATGAGATTGGTTAAATCTTGCTGATAATCAAATTTTCTTACCGATTTTTGCTCAAGTGGAATCGCTTCAAAATACGGTGAATTAGACTCATCTTCGCCCATAACAAACAATGCAAATGCTTTCGGGTTGGCACTGATTCCTATCATGAATTATCCTTTGACAAGTTAAAATTATGAAACGTTTTCCAAGCGGTAAGGATTTCTTCAATACAATCAGAAGATAGATTAATGACCTCATCTTTGCCAAGATATTTGGCAAATACATTTAACAAGACTTCAGTCACTTTCGATGTATTCACCTCATTTTGACTAGATAGTTCTTTGGCAATTTCAATCGATTCATTGGCATATTCATCATATAAATCCAAGCCATAGGCATAAGGCATCTTTGGAAATAAGTCATAACGATATAACGCGTCGTTACACGCCACCATAAAATTGGCTAACGCTTCACCATATTGCGTGAGCAGTTTTAGCCACCATTGCTGACGGTCTTTTAGCACAATTGGAGAAATTGGCTGGTCTTTGCCAGTCGTGATTTTTTGGGCAATATTTACGCTTCTCGATTTTGTCAAATCTTCATTCAAGAGTGGAATGGTTTCACCAGCATCCAAATCTTTAAATACCACTCGGAAATAGTAGGTCAATGCCATTGGTAGTCCGACATAAATATCGCACTGGGTTACAAAATCGCCCATATACTGCATGATAAATTGGTCAATTTTTACGGCTTGTTTTGGCAAAACATCTAAATAGACAATGTCAGAGTTGATAGGGTCATCAGAAGACAGGTATTTTAAAGTTTCATCGCTATTATTGACAAAATATAAGCCAATCAAGGGTGAGTTATTAGCATCGACTTCTGATAGAGCAGTGAGATAAAATAGGGGAGTTTTTTTATTCGGTGGGGTGGGGTATACAGCATTCAGTCCAAAAGCTTGATTATTAAAGTTATCGATTCTATTCATAAATCTCCTTGTTTACTCATTGACTGGCTACATCGCAATTATAAGAAAGTCTCTTGACAGGTTATGTCGTTACAAATATAAAGGCTTACAATCGTTATGACCTCATAAATATTGTTCTAACTCATCGTAAAAACACAAAACAATCGCATTTGGGTTATTAGTAATACCTGGCATTTTTATTCCTTGGTATGCTTGACATTATAATAAACTTGGTAGACTTCACTGATTTCTTTTAGAAAATCATGTTCAATATGTAAGCCTCTTGGACTATCAAAAAACTTATTCGCAACTTCGGTTACCAATACACAAATTTTTTGTTTATCTAAAAAAGTCAAACTTTGTGACAGCTTTAATGCCAATGCAACCGCTTCATTCATATATTCATCATACAGCTCCATGTCATAAGCAAATGGCATTTCGGTAAAAATATCGTAGCGATATAAGGCATCATTACAAGCGATTATCAAGTTGGCTAAAGAAGGCTCATACTTGTCTAAAAGCTGTGCCCAGCACTGCTCACGCATCACAAGAGACTCTAATAAAATTGGTTTTGCAGGGTTGTTGAAAGGTATTGGTGGTAAGGTATTCATTTTGCTTTTTTGTGTACCTGAGTTAATAGATTAATGATATAGGATAGATTCGACAGGTTATGTCGCTTAAGCAATTTAGTAAAAAATTGCTACTTCCTAACTTTTTTGTCATAACCTGTCGAGTTTTGTTGCTAATCTCTTACTAACTATTTATGATGAGTGGAAGTTTAGACGTGAATGATGAGCAATACCGCAGAGAACAACAATACCAACAAAACATGGTGCGTTATCACGCTGAATTAAACGCTTGGCACCAATTATCCGATGAGCAAAAAGCCCGACATAGCAATGAAGCAGAGGACAATAGCCGTCGCTTTTGGAGTTTTGTCTTTACTGCCTTTATCAGTTATTTGTTATACAAATCAATGCGACCAAGCATAGCTGGCGATGCATTTTGGTTAAGTTGGGGTGGTATCTCAGTGGTTATATTACTGATTTCACTATGGCTTGCCAACTATCTGGGCAAACTCATTCGAGCGGTTGTGTATGCAGGGATTGGTGCGGGGGTTAGCTATGGACTCATGTACCTGTTTATGAATGATGCCAGTGACGGCTTAAAAAATGGTATTGCCATCGGTCTAGGTATTATCTTGTTTTTATTAGGGGTATTTACTGACATCTTTAAGGCATCAGGTGCACCCAGAGAACCTATTAAACCTCAAGGTTGGTTAGATTAATAAAGACAGTATAAGTGAGAGAAAGAAAATGGCAGATGATCACGATAAGGTCGCTTTTCGCTTAGCTACCATCCTGCAAAAGTTAAATCAAGGCGAAATCTTAGTCGAAAAAGAATTGGCTGAAGAGTTTAATGTCAGCATTCGTACCATTCAGCGAGACTTGCGAGAACGTTTTGTATTTTTACCGCTAGAGCAAAGCAAATCGGGTTATCAACTAGACCCTACCTTTTTGGGCAAGTTTGAAATTGAAGACATCAATCGCTTTGCTCGATTTGCCAGTATACAAGACCTATTTGGTAAGATTGACCAAGATTTTTTCCAAAAATACTTAACTGATAGTATCACTATTAAAACTTTCGCTGCAGAACCGATTGCAACAAAGCTAAAAGAATTTGATGGGATTCATCAAGCGATTCAACAGCATTGCCTATTAAGTTTTACCTATCAAAAGGTCAATCGCCAAGATGGCAAAGGGGCAATTTTTATCGTTGAACCTTATAAATTGGTCAATAAAAATGGCATTTGGTATTTAATAGCCATACATGACGATAGAATTAAAGTCTTTAGTGTTGCACGCATTCGCAAAGTCCAAGTCGAACAAAGCCAATTTAAACCCGATATACAGATTAGTAAACGCATTAATTCGACCGATAGTATCTATTTTGAGGATACGCTTGATGAGGTGATGCTAAAAATCCATGCCAATGTATCCGTTTACTTTAAACGTCGTTCATTACTACCGAATCAAGAAATCATTAAAGAGCTATTAGATGGCACACTCATTGTCATGTGTCGTAATGTACATGAACAAGAAATACTGCCATTAGTACGTTATTGGTTGCCCAACATTGAGATTGTTGCGCCAGATAACTTAAAACAGCAATTAACTCAACAATTAGAACAGTATTTATCCAATCCTATTTGTAATGACCCAATCACGATTCAATAACATAGGAAGTTAACTCATGTCGGTTCGTTACCTAACCAAATCTCGTTTTAAATTGGCAATGGAATGCCCTACCAAACTGTATTACACAGGCAAGCCTGAATTTAACAATCAAAAAAATGATGATAGTTTTTTGGCGGCATTGGCAGAAGGCGGTATGCAAATTGGTGAATTGGCAAAATGTTATTTTCCTAATGGTAAAGATATAAAAACACTAAACACGCAAAAAGCCTTAGTGGAAACAGCTAAGTGGCTCCAACAAGATAATATCGTTATTTATGAGGCAGCGATTGCTTACCAAAACCTATTGATCAGAGTAGACATCCTTCAGAAAAAAGGCAATGATATCAAATTGTTTGAGGTCAAGGCCAAATCGTTTGACCCTGTTGATGGTAGTTTTCTTGGGGCAAAAGGTGGCATTAAGACCGAGTGGAAACCTTATTTAGAAGACATAGCTTTTCAAAAATATGTTGTTCAGCGAGCGATGCCACAAGCCAATGTGACCGCTTTTTTAATGCTGGCTGATAAAACGGTAGCTGCCGCTACTGATGGGCTGAATCAAAAACTTCGTATCACTCGAGAAGGCAATCGCATTGTTGTGACGCCCGTGAATATCATTCAAGCTGATTTACTGCCAGCTCTATTGTGTCAAATTCCTGTTGATGAAGAGTGTGACCTGATTTATCAAACAACTTATACGGATAATAATTTGAGTTTTAGTGAATTGGTCAATCACTATGCCACTCATTATCAAGATGACCGAGAATTAACCCAATCAATTGGGAAACATTGCAAAACCTGTGAGTTTGACGGCGATATCTTTGCAAAAAGTGGTCGTAAACGCTGTTGGCAACGCCAATTGGGTTGGGATGAGTCAGATTTTTCAGACGATACAGTTTTGGAGATTTGGAACTTTAGACAGGCAGATAATTTAATTAAGACAGGTAAAATTAAACTTTCTCATTTGACTCGCTCAGATATTGAGCCTGAAGATGCAAGTGATAGCCTGACCACAAGACAACGCCAATGGCTACAGATTGAAAAATACCAAAACAAAGACTATAGCGTATGGCTTGATACAGATAAGCTGAATGCAGAAATCGCCTGCTGGGCGTATCCCTTGCATTTTATTGACTTTGAGACATCAATGGTGGCAATACCCTTTAACAAAGGTCGCAAGCCCTATGAAGCGATTGCTTTCCAGTTTTCTCACCACAAAGTTTATGAAGATGGGCGTATCGAACATGCGGGGCAATTCTTACACACTGAGCCCAATGTTTTCCCCAATTATGCGTTTGTGCGTCAGTTAAAAAACCAGTTAGCACAGGATAACGGCACAGTATTTTGCTATTCACACCACGAAAACAGCTTTCTAAATCATATTTATCGGCAACTGCAAGCGGATGAGAGCGTGGCTGATAGAGATGAATTAATGGCATTTATCCAAACTATTACCCATGCCTCTGATAAAGTCGCCAAAGCCGATAGATGGACGGGCAATCGAAATATGGTCGATATGCTTGAATTAGTAAAACGCTACTATTATGACCCTTATACGCATGGCTCCAATTCAATCAAAGCGGTACTGCCAGGTATTTTAAAACAGTCGAAAGCCTTACAAGCGAAATACTCACAACCGATTTATGGTAGCCATGAGAGTTTGTCGAGTTTGAATTTTACCGATTGGACGTGGCTTGTCGAGCAGGGCGGTGAATGGCAAAATCCTTATAAGCAATTGCCAAAGTTATTCGATGATATCGATGAGGCGGATAAAGCGTATTTGACCCATTTGACTGAGATTGAGGATGGTGGGGCAGCTTTAACGGCTTATGCTCGCTTGCAGTTTGCGGATGTGAGCGATTATGAGCGGTCTAAAATTGAACAGGGATTATTAAAGTATTGTGAGCTTGATACGCTGGCAATGGTGATGTTGTATGAAGGTTGGCTAGACCTGTTGAAAAATTAGTCGAATAAACAAAATTAACTGAGGATAATAAAATGGCATATTTTAAAGTAAGTGGTAGTATCTATGAAACCTTTGGTTTTCCATTGGATAAAAAAATTTATGATTATTTTGCAAAAAATAACATCAAACTTTCTGATTATTTGAGTGATTTGTATAAAAAAGAGGACGCTCCCAATGTACCTGAAGAATATGATTTTCTTCAATTTGATGAAAACGGTCGTGGGTCGCTATATAGCATATGGGATGCTTTTCTGGGTTCATTTGATGGTCGAACCACTATCGAGTTGTACAATGAAGAAGAAGAGGTAATTTGGGAATCCACATTAGACCTAAGCTCTATGTTGTGGGATGATATGCAATGCGAGGAAGACAAAGAATTTGTTGATAATATTCGAAGCTCTATGTCTGAAGATAAATGCTTGCTAACAGGTGAAATTACCCAAGATTATAGTGAAAGATTAATTTACCTAGATGATGAAGATATTGAGGATTTTGACCTGGAAAACTTATCACTTGGTTATTTTATTACTGAAAATAGAGTGCTTCTTTCAAGCATTACATATAACGATACAAAATATGATAACTGGACAGACGGAGACTCTGGTTACAGCATGGATAAAGAATACTATAGCTGGGCTTGTCCAAAAGAATTAGGTATAGATGAAAAAACTGCTCTCAACGATATTATAGCTTGGGCAACTTATCATGAGATTAATAGCAAAGTCATCCCTAAGCAACCTAATGCCTTAAAAAAACTACAAAAAGTTGAATTTCATGGACGAGATTTAGAATTAATGCCTACGGCTTTGCCTTATAATTTTAATGTTCTAGCAAACTTAAACAAAATTGAGATTGGCGGTGGTTTATTATTCAAAATCCCTGAAAATATTTCAGATTTTAGTAATCTTGAAATGATTGATATTCAAGAGAATTCTGTTACTCACATACCAAGTTCAATCGGTAAAACAAATCAACTAAAAGAACTTATCATTGATTCAGAAAATAAAATTGTCTTTGCAGATGATAGTACTTTCCCTAATAGTTTAGTCACTCTCGCTATTACAAGCGAGAAAGTGATAAATTTCCCTCAAGTATTTGATAATTTAAAACAATTGAACAGGTTAGATATCAGAGCTAGAAATATAGATGAGTTGCCAGAAACAATAGGTCAAGCATCAAATATTACTGACTTGACTATCATGTGCGATGAAATAGAAGTTTTACCTGAGTCGCTATCTAATCTTTCTAAATTAAAACGACTGGAAATATATTGCAATAATTTGGCTAAACTCCCTGATGGTTTTGATAGATTTTCAGACCTAACAGAAGTTGAGATAAACAGTGATGTATTAGACTATGATACTTTGCCAGAAAATATCCAAAAAATAATGTAAGTATTGTTTCTATTCAAAGTTTCAAGGTGAAAAGTCCCAATTGAAGTATTGGGATTTTTTTAAAAAATTTAAATTTATGAGTAATTATACTTAATAGGGGACGCAGCACCTTTTTTACGATAACTATCAGGAATCCGCTTACCAAGGTATTTTTGCTGAGTGTCAACAGGTGCATCAGCACCTTTAAATCCATAACGATTTTCAACATCCTTATCATACTCTGGAAAATTATCTTTTATAGCCGGTTTCCATTCTTGAGCAATAAATACACCACGAATAACACCTTTGCTCACTGCCAAAATATAGTCAGCTTGCTGGGCTTTATTAACATTAATACGCCATGCAAAACGCACCGCATCATACACGCTTTTTTCTTCAGCAAATGAAGCGTTAATATTGATAAGAATAACCTTATCGTTGCCAAAGTCGGCTTCTTCAACTTTGTATTTATCAATTAAATCTTTGACGTGCATTGTACCGATTTCACTATTACCATGCCCTGCAACCTTATTAGCTAAACTTGGATAGGCATCCATTAACGCATCTTCTACGTGAAAGGCGGTGGCTTCGTCCATACCATGACGATGAATAATGACAATTGGTTCTAAACCCGCCTTCAAAATACGATTAATTGTCTCAAATTTTAAATCATCTGATGTTTCAGGGACTTCATCCTCAGATTTTTTAGCTTCTTCGGCAAGCAATGTCTCTTTGACAAGTTTTGAGTGGTTGAAAACTCGGTTACCTTTACCTTTACCCACATAAAAAGTTTCGCCGTTGCGTGGGTCAAGCAAGCGGTACACGTAAAAACCAATTTTTTCGATGACTTCCTGTGGGAATGCCGTTATTTCGTTTAGATTTAGCATTGTTTTTTCTCCATATAACGTGGATTTATTTAACAGGGGTAAAATAATTTTGCTCAGTACCGAGGATAAAATCATCATTGAATTTTACCAAGGTCAAATTTGGCAGCTCATGCAACCAGATTGGTAAATCAGCTTTATCTATCGGCGAATAAATCGTCAATTTTTCTAATTTCTTTAGATTCGACAAAGTTTCTGGAAAATTATAAGTCATATTACTGCTTATTGACAGGTCTGTGAGGTTTGCTAAGCTACCAATACTATCAGGAATATGGGTTAAAACCTCCGAGCCAAAACTCAGTTTTTCTACATTTACCATATTATCTATAGTCTCTGGTATGGCTGTCATTTCATTAACACTTAACTCTAAATCAGTCACTTTTGATAAATTAGAGAACAACTTATCAATATTTTCTAGCCTTACCACAGCCATACTAAACTGTTTTAACGAGCGAAAATCTGCCAGGCTATCGGGTAATCGGGTCAGTTTCTTTGATGCAATATCTAACTGTTCAAGACTGTAAAGCTTGCCAAAATCTTCTGGCAGTTCTGCTAAGTTGGGACACCATAGTGTTAAATTCTGTAGGTTAAATAAGCGATAGAATCTATCGGGTAGTTGCTGAAGTTTGTTCGAGTACACCTTCAATGATTCTAGACCTGCCATATTAACAAAACTTGCAGGGAGTTCAGATAATTCAAACGTCTGCAACTCTAGATGACCCAACTGCACTAGTTCACCAAACTGTTTAGGAAGTTTCGTCAAATGGTCGCTAACCACTTTTAAATCAAACAATCTCGATAGCGTAATGATAGCCTCAGGCATAGACTCAAACTCACCTCTGATCTCAATGGCTTCAATTGCCGAATCGCCTAAAATACGTTGGTCAATACCATATTTACCCACCCAATCTACTAGCTCTAAATACATGGTTTCATCTAGCTCAGTATAACTGTGCAAGTTGTTGGGAATTAGCGTGGGTAAATTTTGATAATCAATATTATTACCAATATTAGATATTGGCATGCTTTCACCAGTAAAATCTGCTGAGAAATCATTAAAATTCGACATGGTCAAATCCTATAAGGCTATTATTGTTTTATTTTTACAATTTTAACGAAGAGCATGGACAGGGTGTGACAATCACTAAAAATAGCATGATAGATAGAACTACAATCAATGGTAGACTCATATTGAAAATTACTCAAAATAGGAAAGCCTACTATGACTAAAGAAGAAAAGCTGATACGTAAAGCCTTGTTAGGTGTTTTATATGAGATTTTGCTAGTCGCTCGAGACCCTAATTCCGAGTTTACTAGCTTAAGCCATGTGTTGGCTGACCATGCTCATAATATTCCCCTATGGCTAAAGCAAGACCAGTTAAATTCTTCTGAAATTCAACATTATTATGAATCAGAGCGAGTTTACTGCATTGAAAAATTAATAGAGATTGGCTTTGCAGATGAATTAAAAAGATTTGAACCACATTGGGAGGTGGTGAAATCTTACCTTTATTCCGAACTTTGACCAATTTTAACGTTGGAATCTGAACTGCTTAAAGTTAACTGCTAGCTAGTAAGATTTGAATAGCCACCAAAATTCTAGACACATTTAGCCATCTGTTGATGGGTCTTCTCATACTCTAACGGAGAAGGTTGACCAATGGAACCATGTCTGCGTTTAGAATTATAAAACATCTCAATATACTCAAAAATATCTGATTTAGCTTCATCTCTTGAAAGATATATTTTCTTTTTGATTATCTCACGCTTTAGCAACTGAAAGAAGCTTTCAGCAACCGCATTATCATGGCAGTTGCCCCGTCTGCTCATACTGCTTTCAAGATTATGATGCTTAAGAAATGTTTGCCATTCATGACTAGTGTATTGACTACCTTGGTCAGAATGGACCAGTACTTTATTCTTAGGATTTCTTCTAAGCAAAGCCATCAATAATGCATCTAGTACAAGGTCTGTGGTAATCCTTGACTTCAAGGACCAGCCAACTACAAGGCGCGAAAACAGGTCAATTACCACTGCTAAATATAGCCATCCTTCATGTGTACGGATATAAGTAATATCTGTGACCCATGATTGATTTGGCTCAATTGGATTAAATTGTCGGGCTAATGTGTTTGCGGCAATAACAGATGGTGTACTTGCCTGAGATCCGGGTTTGCGATAGCCACGCTGTGATTTAAGACCATTTGTTTTCATCAGTCGATGTACACGATTGATACCACAACCTTCACCGATATCTTTTAAATCATAGTGAATCTTGCGATAGCCATAGACACCACCCGATTCTAGCCAAAACTGTTTGATTAATCCTGATAGCTTTTGATTTTCTCTAGCGGTTTTGCTAATGGGCTTTTTTAACCAAGCATAATACCCACTGTGATGAACATCTAAAGTAGAACATAGGCGACGAATAGACCATAAGTTCTGGTTGTCCCGAATAAAGGCGTACTTCATTTGGACTGACTTGCGAAGTACACCGCGGCCCACTCGAGCATAGCTCTCGCCTTGCGTCGGGGCGAAGCAGTGCTTCGCTTATCCCTCCTCATTTAAAATGTCCCTTTCTTCAGTAACCCGTTGCAGCTCTTTCTTTAGCCTAGCAAGTTCGGCAGTTGAATCCTTGTCTTTGGTTGCTTTGGATTGCCCTTGATCGTATCTTTTAATCCAAGCATAAAGGCTATGGGTAGTCATACCTAAACGTGTAGCTACTTTTGCTACGCTATAGCCTTTCTCTGTGACTTGTTTAACTGCTTCAATTTTGAATTCTTCAGGGTATCGTTTACCGCTCATAATCACCTCATAAATTAGTCATTTTATCTAACTTTAAGGTGTCTACAAAATCGGTGGCTATTCAATATTTTGACAAGATCAATGTTGATGAAATTGCCGTCTACGATGAAGTAAATGCTAAAAAGTTTTTTTCCAACCAATTAGGTAAAATCAGCAATAATAGGGAAAATTCTGCTATTTGCTAATAGCTCACCGATATATTCTCTTTATTTTATACAAAAATCGACTATAATTAAATATTTTCTGTCGTAGCTAACTATACCTAACTACCAGAAAAACATGATTTATCAAAAAACTGAGTGGTTATGTACGTTTATATTTCAGAAATTTGCCAACAAGAGACCAAACTTTACCAAATTGAACAAAAAATCGAGGAGTTGGCAAACTGGGTAAAAGCAGGCAGTCGTCAAGATTTTTTTAAGCTCTTTGAAATATTTCAGCACCCATATTATGTGCGAAAAGGCGTTGGCTATCGTTATCGGTTGTTAGCCAAAATGCTCGATGTACCTTTTGAAGGCAAAAACTACCAAATTGTGGTGTTTTTTCGCATATTTTTACGCGGCGATGATGATTATAAGACGTTATTTCATCAAGCCGATGAACATGGTGATTTTTTTTACAACCAACAAAACTTAGATAACAAAATTGCAGACTATGTAGCATGCCTTGCTAATCCCACTCATAAACTAACCGCTCAATTAACGTCAGAACGTATCAATCAGAGTGATAGCTTAGCCTATCTTATTCAAGCCAAAACCAACTTATTACAACTTAGCCAACGCCAGCACAGTCGTGAATACTACCAAGAAGGCTTAAGTTGGTATAGCGGTACTCGTCCTTTTTTGACACAGGCTCAATTGCACCAGACCTATCAGCATGTTCAACATGGATTAGACAGTATTGAACCACAAATTTTTGAAATAGATGACAATTCTCTACAGTTTCAGTTATCCCCATTACGACTAAGCAGAACCAATGATAACACTGCTGATGTATTTACAAGGTATTTACCGACAGATACGGTATGGGATAATAAAAACTGGTTATCTCAACAACAAAACACCTTACCGCTATATCTTAATGCATTTGGGCAAACCGTCTATGATATGATTTTTGGGCAAAATGACAGTTTTCCGTTATTGGTCAATGCACCTGCCTTACATGGTAAAACCAGTCTATTGGCTATTTTAACGGCTCATTATCTATTGCAATCGCCTAGTGTAAATCAAGGCTTGTTACCAGTTTTATTGATCTGTCAGCCCTATGAGAAACTGGCTTTAAGAACAGCGAT
The DNA here is from genome assembly GCF_022359095.1 of Moraxella tetraodonis. NCBI lineage: Bacteria > Pseudomonadati > Pseudomonadota > Gammaproteobacteria > Moraxellales > Moraxellaceae > Moraxella > Moraxella tetraodonis. The sequence goes on from NZ_JACSYB010000002.1 coordinate 67,363, forward strand.
TGCCAATTATCTGTTGTACCAAGTCAACAACAATGTCAATATTCAACTTCATAGCGATTCGCTTGCCCAAACTATTGACGCATGCTGTATGGACCTATACGAGCTTGCTGAAGGCTTGTTACCAGACTTTCAAACCCGATTTGATAAGGGTTTATTGATTGACCGCTATCGATTTGGCAAGTTATGGGACAAAGCCCCTTTTATTAAAAACCAAAAACTTAGCCATATTTCTACCGATTTAGCGTGGTTTGTTATTCAACACCTGATCAAAGGTGAACAGGGTATCTTTGGTGAAGGCAAAGCCTTTAAAGATGGCTTAACTAACTATTCGGCGTTAACCATAGAACTCTATCAGTTGATTTATGATGAGATTTGGCTGGGTTGGTATGAGTCACTACAAGAACAAGGTTATTGGGATTTGCATGACCTGTTAGCCTTGGTCAATCGTCAAGGTGACTTTTCACAACGCTATGCCAGCATTTTGATAGACAATACCGAACAATACTCGAATTTAGCGGTTCAAGTTATCTTACGCTGTAATGAGTGGTGGGAGCGCCCTGAGGTGTTTTGCCAAGCACCGCTCATCTTTATCGGTAACACCCACGCCACTATTCCCCATCAGATTTATCATTGGCAAAACGAATTAAACACCTTGCTATACCGTTTATACCGTAGCCAAAGCGATGATGATTTGCTACAAACCCAACGCATTGATTATGACATCGCTGATTTTGTCACCACCAGCAACTATGCGGTGCAAAGCCAACGTAGCAAAACCAATCTGATAGCGTTTGCTAACTGCTTAAACCATGACACGCTATTACTAGATACCCAACTGTTATTTGTTGATATTAATGATACTGCTCTCACCCAAGCATTGTTGCTTAATCACAAAATTGCTTTGGTGGCAAACAGCCATGACCGTGATGCAAAAAAAGCCTTAAAAAAACCCAAAACCTTAGGGAACTGGTTTCAGTATGCCGATGTATCGCAGATAGAACGAGAGTGTTATAACCTAGCTTATCTACCAAGCAAACAATACAGTTTAGCTTTAGTGGGTTTTACCCATTCAGATTTTGCCTATTTTAAACAAGATAGCAAAGAATTTGCCTTTTTAGCCTTTGAAAAACGTTATCAGCTTAACAGTATTTTAAATTCGCTTAGAATTGGCATGCAACAGGGCTTAAAACAGGTGTTTATTATTGCTAGTGCGGACGAATTACCTCTTTGGCAAGCCCTATTTTGTCCAATTTTGGGTGCTAACGCTATCCAAACCGCCACCCTAAATGATATCAATCCGCATTATCAACAGCAAACTGAGCAGTTCATTCAGCAAAAACAGCAAGCTCTTGAAGGTGGGAATATTGAAGCTATTTTTGATATCGCAATTCAACATTATCAACGTTTTGAGTACGCCCAGTATTTTGAGGTGTTGCTTCATATCTGTGGGTTAACGCAAGATTATCAAGATTATTTCGATAACTTGATGAATGATGAACAAAAACAGCTAACTTTTGAGTATCTATGGCAACACCAGAAAGCTCAGGTTATTTTGGATTATCAACAACATTTTACCAAGTCCGTTCGCTATAACATCATGAGCTTGCAAATGATGTATAACCAGCCCTTGGATGCACCTTTTGAGCAAGCCTTTATCAATGTTACCAATTACTATGTCAAACAGTGTCAAAAAGACATTGATGCAAGTTATTGGCACATTGTCTTTGCAAACATATTGCAAAAATTAGACGACAATACCTTAATCGTTAACTGGTCAGCTATTACCAAGCAACTAGACAAACTAAAAAAAGCAGGTGTCGATATCCCGCAGACTGTCATTGCCACTAGCTATTATCGACAAGGGGATAGCAAAACGGCGATTGAACTGTGGCAACACATAGAAGCTAGTGATGCTACGGTGCAACTGCCAAATGTCTATTATGAATACTGTCTAGAACAGACCACAGACTGGCAACAACAGTTATTGATTGTCATAAAATTAAAAAAATTGGGTGTTTTTATGAATATTTTAACCAACCATGGCTTAAACGAACTACAAGCCAGTTATTGGGATAAAATCCTTCCCTTTCTAGCCGAAGAAGACGAATTAGAAAATGCTTTATTGATTTTATTGCCTCAAATTCACGATGTAGATATTTTAGAAAAAATCTATCAATACTGCCAATTTGATACCTCAGAAAACTTTGTGATTCGTTTGCAACGATTAAAAACTCTCCAAGCTTGTTTGCAAGGGGATTGGGATACGGTCATTGAACGACTTGAACATTATGTGCCTGCCCAAAACCCTGATGATATCATGAACAAGCTATCACAAGTATTTACCACAAAAAAAGTCATGCGTGGTCCAAATCATTTACAAAAAACTGTATTACGAGATAAGTTGCCAAACCCGACCAATGAAATAGTCGATATTTTATATGCCTTAAACCTCAACCCAGCCTTTTGTACACCTATGTCAGTGGTAGATTTCGAAGCCTATCAACAACAAGCCCCGATTCAAAAAATCTTTGAGCTCATTCGCCAAAACTTATCGATACCCTCAAATGATGATTTTAATGATGTTTTATGGAGTATTGATTTTCCTGCAGTACGCAGTCTCGCCCACTTACTTGAAAAAAGTGATAGCCCTAAAGATGCGTTAGCGTTTTATGCCAATATTACAAGTTTTAGCAAAAACAAAAAACTCATTACGTTCGCCATGGAGCGGTTATACATTTTGCTTAATCGTGCCAAACAGCTGATTGCCGACGGTCTAGATCTAAGCTTTTACACCACTACTGATAATAAAGAAAAAGCCACTGATGATTTAATGTCAGTAATCAATAAGCTTGAGAAGCATTACGATAAACTATTAAAAAATATTCAGATTGATGACGATGCGGTCATTTTACCAATTCTCAAAACCCCAGAGGAGTTGGTTAAATCGATTTTATCTTTGACCGATAAAGAGCATCGAGAAATGCAACGTTTAGAGCAAGAACAACGCCAAGCACTTAAAGAGCAAGAAGCCGAAGCCAAACGTATTGCAGAAGAAGAACAACAGCAGGCAGAGCAACGTGCCAGAATTGAACATGCCTTGCGGTTAAAGGAAATCGAAGATGAACAGCGACTGCAAGCGGAAAAACTCGAGCAACAGCGGTTAGAAAATGAACGTCTTGAAAAAGAGCGGTTAGAGCAAGAGCGTTTGCAACAGGCGGAGGAACTACAGACTGTTAAAGAGCAAAACATGGCGATTGAGACTGACTTATCGTCTGTATCTCATCAGGATTTCATCGAGTTTGATTCATCCAATAAATCTATGAATCATTTAGTTGAAGTGCTCCAACAAGGCAATAGTTGCGACAATTATTTGGCTACAGCAAAAAATCAGGTAAACAATGAAATCGAGAATCAAACCATAGCACAAGATATCAAACAATCTATCACATATCCAGATATTACCAAGCCAGTTGCTAAAAATCCAGATTTATCTTACTACAATACTCTAGCCAAACCCAATGTTATAAAAGCCACGAGCGAATTACAGTTTTTTAATTGGCGAGTATTTGTCAGTCGTATGCTACAACGGGTAAATGTTGAAGATATCAACACAGGGGAGCGTTGTTCGATTACATTAGATCATGGTATTTTTAGTAGTGATTGGCAATATTCTCAACACGGTGAAGATTTCATCTTTGTTAACTTACCACTAACAGTTGTAGTTGAACTTGAAACAATAAGATTACATCATATCGAGCATGGAATAGAATTAAAAGTTATTTTTTAGAATAATTAAATAATACAAGGCTTGATTTATTTTATTCTCATGAAGATACCTTAGAAACAGATATTTAGAGCCTGTTATCACAAGTTTTGATTAAAATCTCTCAAACACAGTAAAATAGCCAATTCGGCAGCAATATCATATACATATATAAAATATTTATTTTACTTGATATTTTTTTGTGAGTATAGCTTTTTATATACTAGAATTGAGTGTAGATAATTGTTATAAATATTAAACACCGATTTACTATTAATTATTCTATTTGAATATATTTGAATATAAGGAAAATTATGGCTGCGACACTATTTTGGAAATTATCAGATAAGGAATTTATTCAAGATAATTTAGATAAAGACTTAAAACGTATCATAAAATCTAACACCTACAATATTTCAAATTTATTTGATGGTTCACCAACAGTAGAATCCTTTTTAAATCTATTTTTCCCTAAAATTGAAACAACTTGTTTTGTTGCAAATCTTTCATTACAAGATAAATCTGACAGAGAAATTAAATTAGCAATTAGGATTCCAAATCACGGTTATTTTAGTGACTATATGGACGAGCAATCGTCATTTGCGGTTATTGGTCATTGGCAAACAGGGACACGCAGTCCTTGGTTTTTTCCTGAAAAAATTATCGTTACGCATAATTATAATGAACCAACCACCTATGAACATGAATTGATATGTGAGTTTGAAGAACTGGCACGTAATGAATATCCTAATAAGACTAAAGTAAATGTTTTAACAGAACAATTGGCTAGTAGTTTGCCAATGTACGCTGTGGAGGCCTCCACACGTTTAGCTGATTGGCAGTCTTTTTTAAATTTTAAACGGAACTTAATTCGTGAGAAGACGGTGGGGTTACGCTATATAAGTTTTAGTTATAATCCAAATAATTTTCAGCTAGATTTAATAGTTGTGACTGAAAATAAAGACTATCTAGACAGAGCAATTAGAGCATTTGCTCGCCAAAATTTACAGTTATTTGATACTAATATTTCAACTAATGATTGGCAATTTATTCTGCCCACAGATGATAGAAATCAGAAGCGAACACCAAAAGCAGATTTAGAGTTGGGTCAATTACCTAGAAACAAGAATAAATTTCTTCAAATTATCGCAAAGGATAATGAAAACTATAGCAGAATAAAAAAATTAGCCGAAGAATTTGAAGTGCCTTTTAAAAATCCAGTTTTTGCTAAGTTGAGTGTAGATATCAATGAAGAATGGAAAAATAAGTTAGATAAAATTGATTTAACAGCAACGGATATTGATACTCAATTTGACAACAAAGAAATTTTAGATAATTTTACAGATAAAATACCTGCTTTTGGCTTTCTCTCCTTTTCAATGGTAGGTGACTGGGCGTTAATCAATCGTCAGGAAAGAACCATCAAAAACCTTCGGCAAAATGAAAATTGTTACTCTCCCTATCTTTCGAGCTATTTGTTTGATATTACTCAAGCAAAGACACCTGCAAGCTTAGAAGAAGTAGAAAGTTGGCATAATCCTAACCTTAACGAAGCTCAAAAAAGTGCTGTAAGAAAAATGCTATCAGCACCAGATTTATGTCTAATCCAAGGTCCGCCTGGCACAGGTAAAACAACCGTTATTGCTGAAGCCATTCTCCAGTTTGCTCAACGTCAAAAAACCATTTTGCTTGCTAGTCAAGCTCATGATGCCATCGATAATGCTCTTTCAAGAATTGTCAATCATCCAGAATTAAGAGCTATTCGATTGGCTAAAGAAAGCAAGGGGCGTTCAAAAATTACTGAAAATGGTCAGCAGTTTTCCGGCGACCAAGCTCTAGCAAGATACTACGATGCGTTAGGACAATACATTCAAACAGCATATCTTGAGCCACTTAAAAACCAAGAAGAACAAAAAAATGCCTTGCAAACTTGGATTGAAGAAGCAAAATTCCTTGCACTTGATATGCAAAAAATTGCTACTGATAGACAGTCTATCGCTCAACAAGGTCAATTATTAAAACAAGAACTTGCTAAAGCAAAAAATACTTATGAAGAATTGAGTAAGATATATGATGCACAACAAGAATCTAATCAGAAGCTAGAACAGTTATGTGGCTTCTTAAAACGCACCTCACCTGCTCCCATTAATATTGAGTTACCTATTGAACTAAACGAAATAGCCCAAGCTTTATTCAACATACAGAAAGCTAAAATTAAACTTCCTTTTACAAGTGAGGACTTTAAAAATAATTCTGCTTCTCAAATGTTAATATTTAATGCCTTATTTGATGAGTGGCATAAACTTGAAACCAGTATTCCTACTATTAAAAAAGATATTGAACGTTTAAATAATGCAGGAGAAGGTGGGCTAGTTAATGTAGAAACTAAAGTAAAAATCCAATCATTAACTGATGAAATTCAAGTGCTTACAGATAGAATGGAGGTAGAAGAATCTAATGAATTGATAAATGAGTGGCGTGCAAAGCGAAGAGAATTAAACTTATTAAAAAGTGCCTCAGATGGTCTCACTGCTGAATGTTATCAGATGTTTGAAGATGCGGATAGATTATCAGTGATTACTAATAGTTCACAGATTGCCCAAGGGCTACAAAAAAGAGTTGAGTTTTTCGAAAAAATACAACAAAACATCTCCACCAAAATAGAGCAAATAATTATAAATTGGCAGAATACAATTTCGATAAATCAAATTTCTTTACCTAGTCGAGATAATATTGATAGTCTTGAACAAGAACTATCAAGTCTACGAGATGATTATAAAGCCTTACGAGAAAAAGAGAGAGTCAAACAACAAGCTCTACAAGACCATTTAGCAAAACAAAATTTCACACAGGATTTCGATAAAAGTTTACAGGCTGCTGAAGAGCAAGTTGAACGGTTAGCATTTCAAAATGAGCATACGAAGCTCGCTAATAAGCAATGGCTACCATTATTCAAAAAATGGATTGAATTATTGAATCAATCTGGGCAGGATAAACAAGATTGGGAACAGCTAAAAGAAGTCTATACCGAAAATTGTAATTTGGTAGCAATATCCTGTAATGAGGATGAAAGAACGCTGACCAATGCAGGTCTCAATGGCTTTGATGTGGTAATTATTGATGAAGTTTCAAAAGCAACACCGCTAGAGCTATTATTACCTTTAATGCGAGGTAGAAAGGCAATTTTGGTTGGCGACCATCGACAATTACCGCCTTTATTCCAAGAAAGCCAAGATTCCTCATTAACACTGGAGGATATTGTTGAGGAAGAAACGGAAGAAGGACGTAGTGATACATTATTAACCGAAGCAAATTTCAGAAGATATGAAAAAATGGTGACTGCCTCGCTATTTAAAGAACTTTTTGAAAAAGCCCCTGATATTTTACGAGAACGTTTAACTGTTCAGTTTCGTATGCACCCCGATATTATGCGGATGATTAATTATTTTTATGAAGGACAATTGCAGTGCGGTAACCCAGATGCAGACCGTACCCACCATGTTATCTTAAAAAATAGACTTAACACGCTTGTAGATGAAAACCAGCATTTATTATGGATTGATACCTCTTATGATGAAAAAGGAGCTACTTGTATTGATATGGAAGGCAGTACAAATCCAGCAGAAGCTCGTATGATTGCTCAAACCCTCGTAAATCTAAACGAGCAAATGAAAAATAAAGGCTTTAATGCAAGAAACAAACATAAAGTAGGTGTTGTTTCTTTTTACCAGTCACAATGTCGTACAATTCGTGATGAAATAAAAAAGCTTACCAAAGAAGGTATTAAATTTGAGGCAATTGATGTTGAAATTAATACTGTTATCCGTTATCAAGGTAAAGAAAAATCTATCATTCTAATCAGTTTAGTGCGTAATGATGGTGGTTCAAAGGATAAAAGACGGTCATCAAATGCTAATGTTGCTAGGTTCGAGTTTATCAATGTGGCGATGTCAAGAGCTCAAAATTTATTAATGGTCTTTGGAGCTCGCAATATGCTAGAAATGCGAGATATTAAGCTACCCAGAATGGATAGTGCAGGTCAGGATAAGAAGAAAGTCTATAAAGATATGTTTAATAAGCTTGATATAGATGCTCGCATTTGTACTGCCAGAGAATTTG
>NZ_JACSYB010000003.1:0-63451 GCF_022359095.1 Moraxella tetraodonis
TTAAGCTATTGAACCCTTACCAGTTTAAAACAAAGGGTGAGATGATAGTAGACTGCCAAAATCAGACTTTACTGAAAAAAGCTGCCGTTGATACAGTTTCCTGTGGTAAATGGAAACGCTCAGGTACTCAATGCGGCAGATGTGTGCCATGCTTGATTAGGCGAGCTTCTTTTAATACAGCTACTTATAATGATACTACACCATACCAATTCCCAATTTTAAACGATGTCATCAAAAACCCTAATAATAGAGACGATTTGATGTCTATGATTGTCGCTATTCAGAGTTTAGAAAATGCTTCGAATAAAAATATTTGGGTGGCAAGGTCTGGTTCATTACCATTGGAGAAAACTGAACGTCAGAGCATTATCGATACTGTTTTAAGGGGAATGGGTGAAGTGAAAAATTATTTACAAACTCAAAATTTGGATGTAACTGTCTAATGTACCCATTGATTGATCTGCATTGCCATTTGGATTTATATGAAAATCCGCATAAAGTCGCTTCTTTATGCGATGCTTCAAGTTATATCCTATCAGTCACGACAACACCTAAAGCATGGTTCGGTACAAAGGAACTTGCAGAAAACCATCAAAGAATTCAAACAGCTCTTGGTTTGCATCCACAGATAGCTCATGAACGTAGTGAAGAACTAGATTTATTTGACCTATTAGTGGACGACACAAAATATATAGGTGAAATAGGATTAGATGGCTCGCGCTCACTAAAACAATTTCAACCGATTCAACAGAAAGTTTTTGAGCATATTGTTATACAATCGAATAAGTCTACTCCTAAAATTTTAACCATTCATAGTCTTCAGGCTGTGGATAGCGTACTTAACTGTTTAGAAAAACATTTTTCTAATGGAATACCTATCCTACATTGGTACACGGGAAATGAGATTCAATTAAATAGGGCGATAGCTAATGGTTGTTGGTTTTCAGTAAATCAGAAGATGCTTTCAAACAGCAAAGGAAAACAGCTCGTCAGCAAAATTCCCAAAAATCGAATCATCACTGAAACTGATGGCCCATTTATTAAAAATAAAAATCAGCCAATTTTTCCTGGCGAAGTTATGCCAGTGATGGATAATTTATCTAAGCTTTGGAATGAACCAAAAGAACAAGTTATCGCTAGAATCTTTGATAACTTTAAAATCCTTATAAGGCAGGTAAGTTAATAAACTATTAACTTAGTAATTCTGAAAAAGTAAAATGAAATTTCTCTTACTTAACTTGATTTGTTACTCTCAATAACTCAATAAATTTTCATAAATAGGATTTAATAATGAATAACATGGAAATTTCCTTAGCTAATTCACAACAAGATATCATAACTGCTATAAATAAACTTGAAACAATCGGCTATGTTACAGAGTTTGATAAAATATTAAATAATTTAGCAATCGAACATTGGCACAACGGATATCTTGATTTATTAAGAGAAAATAGCTATCAAGGCAAAGTTCAAAATATAGGTGGCTTTCATGAAAAATATGGGGCATATTACGCATTATATAATCCAAATTTAGTTGTTATTTCCGAAGTCCAAGACTGCTTAAATAAACAACTTAGGTCATGGATTGATGATTTCTATAACTCGAAATAACTTTCTTATTAGCACTATATGACATTTCTTACATAGATTAGCACAGAACTTGAATCATATTAAAATCTAAGGAATTCCGTCAATTTGCGCGATAATCAAAGTGAACTATGTAAAAAAAGTAGTTTTAGAGTTTCAAAATTTTTTAGTTTATGAATTTAAAAATGGTAATTTAAAACATGTCTATCTTTGATAAAGTCTTTGAAAATAATTCTCTAAAGCAGATTAATAGCATAAACGAACTATATAATTCTCTTGATGCAAAAAACTCACATGCAGTATTGTATTTACGCCAGTTTGATACCGTTAGCCAAGCTAGAGCTGGTTTGAAAGACTATTTTGAGTTTTATAATTATGAGCGGTTGCATCAGTCGCTCGATTATCATACACCTGCACAGGTTTATTTAAACAATAGTTCGGTTAATCCTGTGTTTTATCAACTCAATTCTATCTTAATTTTGTGATTATTTGGTCTAGACATTGGGGAGTACCTTAGTGCTTCGCTTATCCCTCCTCATTTAAAATATCTCGCTCTAGTTTAAGCTGGGTGATTTCTTTTTTTAGTCGCTGTATTTCTCGTTGTTCTTCTGTTAGGGCGTTGCCTTTGACTAATGGGTTGCCTTGTTGTTCTGCTCGGTAGCGTTTAAGCCACTTTTCCAAAGTTGATTTGCCAACATTGTATTGACTGGCAACATCAGGAACTTTCTGTCCTTGCTCTTCAATCAGTTTCACGAGTTCAAGTTTAAATTCTGCTGAGTATTGATTTCTTACTTTTGTCATGAGATTATCCCTCTACTTAAGGCATTATAATCTCTTATTAACTGTCTAGGTTTGTTATACCACTACAGGGTTTATTAGACGCTATTTAATAGACAAGTTAATTGACAAAAATAGTGGCAGTTTGCCCCTGTCCTTCGTCTAAATGGAAGTGACCAAAAAACCGACGTTTTTTAGACAAGTAAAGGATACTTAAAAATACTCGACAAAAGTCCTTAACGCCCTATTTTTTCCGTTTTCTGTGCTAACCCCTTTTAATGCTTTAATCATCATATTTTTTTAGAAACTTAAAAATGAATTAATTAAGGAAAAATATCCCACTTAAAAAGTGATATATTTTATAGATAAATTTGAGTCGAAATAATATTGAGCGCATGTGAATCTTTATTAAGATAGCTCCCAAAAAATTAAATTTACGGATAGCTTTTAATCTACTATGCAAAAACTAAAAATTTTAATCGCCAAGAGTAGTGAATTCCTAAAAAACCTAGGAAATCAACACGCATCAGAAAACCAAAAAAATCAATTCGCAGGTACATCCAATTCAAGTAGTCATTCTCGGCCCATTGTCCAAGATGATGACTTTGCTAATTTTACAATTTCATCGCATTCTACGCATCATCAGTCTGAGATTGACCAACCCAATGAATTTAATTCCATGCCTGTTCAACTTTATCCCCGACCGACTCGCAGTGAACCACAATCTCAAGCTCAATGGTTAACATACGACGCTTCTTTAACCATCCAAGGTCGGACGATTAAAAAGGGGTTGATTTATCATACTTGGTCAATGCCAAGAAGTGGGCGGTTTACTATTGAACCTTCATTATTAATTAATAATATGGGGGTGAGTGGACATACAAATTTCACCGTGTCTTCTCAAAACGTCTATCAAGATGATACGCTAGGCTATTGGCCGAGTTACGTAGAACTATCTGCACAATGCAAAGGCGTGTATTTAGATTGGTTGGCGTCAAAACGGGACTATCCTAATATGCCAATCGGTTATGTATTCATCTATTTTTATGGACTTGAGTATCGGATTATCACCAATTTAGAGAATGATAACGTAAGCATTGATGAATTTGCTCAAATTTATGAGGAAGTCGAGCGTCTATTAGCGATTTACAGCCATAACCAGTCGTTTAAATACTATGCTACCAACTTCTTAACGCTCATGCAGTTTAGCCGTCCGCATTTATTTTCCGTGGACGAGAGTGAAGATGACGAGAATATGAATGCCGAATCATTTCGGTTTGAATTAGCCAAAACGGTCGTAGAAAAACGCCCTATTCCTGCTTCATTAGCCTTAGCATGGCTGAAATTCTCAGAAAATTATTCGTTAAAAACGCCCGCAAGACGCTGTGAAATTGAGTTTAAGCAATTATTTAACCACAGATATAAACAAGCTTTTGGCAGAGGTCTTGAAGTCAGTGAAAATAAAACTCGCCTTAAATTTGATTATCGTCCTGCTAGCAGACTCATGCAAAATGTCAATATCAATGTAGGTGACTTGCCAGACCCTAGTAGACTAACAACACCTATTAAACGACTGGCTGAAATTGCTGATGGCTGCACCGAGCTGTTAAATCCGCTCAGTCGTTATTTAGCCAAGGAAGGTAATCAAAAAACCGATTTATCGGCTTTGTTATTGATGCCTGAAGATCTTGTCGATGCCAAGCAACAGCCGATTTTAAAAGAATTTAGCCAATGGGCTAGGCAAATCATAGAACAAGGAGAAGGCTTGGTATGGGTGTCGGATTTTTGGGAACATGTGGGAAGAGATTTACCCAAAACGCTTGGCAAAAAAGACATTGATTTTATGCAAGCCATAGCCAATAAGGCAGGTTTTGCCATTGCGCCCGATGTCAATTTACACCAACAAAAACTTAAGACTGACGGTTATATCGTGCTATATCAGCCTATGCCAGATTTTATCAAACCAAGTACTACTTTTAACCAAGTCCTTGTGATGCTTAGAATCGGGGCATTGGTTGCTGTAAACGATAATCAAGTGTCAGAAAAAGAAGTGCTGACGGTGGTCAGTCTGATTGACCAACAAGAGCGTTTAACTGACAATGAAAAAATGAGCTTAAGAGCTTATTTACTTTGGCAACTGAATACACCCAATAATGCCCAAGGTTTAAAATCTCGTCTGACCGCATTGCCTACTAATGCTTTAGACATTGTCAAACGTTATATTTTGCGTATTGCAATGGCAGAAGGTCAAGTCGATAACGCAAAAATCAAACGATTAGAGAAACTTTATACCAGTTTAGGTTTTGACAGATCACAACTGACCAGTGATATCCACCAAATGCAAACTAATACATCTGGAAGTGCTGAAACCACTCTCAATGAGCAGGCTAAAATGCCACAGGCAGGGGGGATTAATCAGGATGTATTAGCCAAACATGAGCAAGATACCTTACACGCTCAAACTCTACTGGCCCAAATTTTTGCGAGCCAAGACAGTGAAGAGACTCTAGAGGCGATACCTCAACCAGAATCGGGTAGTAAACCTGTCCATGCTAACCAAACCTACAATGCTAACGGGCTTGAGAGCAGTTATGAACAATTATTCCAACAACTCATCAGCAAAGAAAAATGGTCATATGAAGAATTTACGGAGTTATGTAGACCCGCCAATATGATGCCTGATGCGGTCATTGAAGTGTTAAATGATTGGGCTTACGACAGCGTTGATGCCCCTGTCATTGATGCTGAAGAAATGATTTATATTGATTTTGAGATCGTTGAAGAATTACAAGCACTGTAAAACTAAAAATGAAGGATAGCCCATGAGCGAAAAACGTATACGCAGTAAAGAACGAGATGCCATTATCCAATCGTTAAAATCAGGGGTCACCCCAAAGATTGGCATTCAGCACATTCAAGTCGGACGAGTCAATGAGCTATCAGCACTCATCAAAGACATTGACCGTATTGCAGACGGTGGCTCGGCATTTCGCTTGATTATTGGTGAATATGGCTCTGGCAAAACGTTTTTTTTAAGCGTGATTCGTACCATTGCCCTTGAGCGAAAACTGGTGACGGTCAATGCTGATTTATCACCCGACCGCCGTCTGCATGCTTCTGCAGGACAAGCTCGCAATCTATACGCTGAGCTCATGAAAAATCTTGCCACTCGTAATAAACCCGATGGCAATGCTTTAACCAGTGTCGTTGAAAAATTTATTACCGAAGCACGCAAACAAGCCGATAGCCAAGGGCAAAATGTCGCTCAAGTCATTCAGCAACGATTAAACGCCTTAACTGACATGGTCGGCGGTTACGATTTCGCTCAAGTGATTGAAGCCTACTGGTATGGTCATGAGCAAGATAATGAAATCCTTAAAAATAATGCCATCAAATGGCTAAGAGCCGAATACACAACTAAAACCGATGCCAAAAACGACTTGGGTGTGCGTACTATTATCTCAGACAACTCTTTTTATGACAGTCTAAAGTTATTAAGTTTATTTGTGCGTCAAGCGGGTTATGCAGGGTTATTAGTCAATCTTGATGAAATGGTCAATCTTTATAAATTAAACAGTAGCCAGGCTCGCATGTCAAACTATGAGCAAATCCTGCGTATGCTTAATGACTGTTTGCAAGGCACTGCCGAGCACTTAGGGTTTTTGCTTGGTGGTACGCCTGAATTTTTACTTGACCCTCGAAAAGGACTATATAGCTATGAAGCCTTACAATCTCGTTTGGCACAAAATAACTTTGCCAAGCAAGCAGGAGTGATTGACTACTCATCGCCTGCGTTGCATTTAGCCAATTTAACACCCGAAGAACTCTATATCTTGTTAAAAAACATCCGTCATGTCTTTTCAGAAGGCGATGAAGGCAACTATTTAGTGCCTGATGAAGCGATTCAGCAGTTTTTAGCTCATTGCCAACAAACCATTGGTGAAGCGTATTTTAGAACCCCTCGTAATACCATTAAAGCATTTTTAGATATGTTAGCCGTGATTGAACAAAACCCACAAATCAGTTGGCAACAATTAGTTGGCGATATCCATATTGAAGAAGAAAAGCCTTCGGATATGGATATAGCGATTGATGATGAAGATTTGGATGATGATTTTGCTGACTTTAAACTGTGATGCTAGAAGATAGAGATAGCCATGTCATCTTATCAATGCCTTGATAGACGGATTCAGCAATGGATTTTTAAACAGGGTTGGTCAGATTTACGTCCCATCCAACAGGATGCGATTGACCCTATTCTCTCGAAGAATACTGACGTACTTATCAGTGCATCAACTGCCTCGGGAAAAACTGAAGCCTTCTTTTTGCCTGCTTGCTCCGCTATTGTTGATAATCAAGAGGGCATTGGTATTTTATATATCAGTCCATTAAAAGCCTTGATTAATGACCAATATCGCCGTTTAGAGAGCTTATCTGAAATCACCCAAATCCCTGTCACGCCATGGCACGGGGATAGCTCACAGAGTCATAAAGGCAAACTGAGAAGAAATCCAAGTGGTATATTACTTATCACCCCAGAATCGCTAGAATCGTTAATGATGCGCCAATCTGGTTGGGTAAAAACAGCATTTGCCAATTTAACGTATATTTGTATTGATGAATTTCATGCTTTCATCGGTATGGAGCGGGGACAACAGTTATTATCCTTGCTCACTCGTTTAGAGCATCTACTGGGACGCTTGGATAGACCAATCCCTAGAGTCGCCTTAAGTGCAACATTAGGTAATTTAGAAGCCATTCCTGATATTTTGCGTCCCAACCAAAATCAGTATTTCCCATGTAAAACAATCAAAGACGACAAAACATCTAGTCAGCTTCAGCTACAAGTGCGTGGTTATCTCATCAAAGAGCCTACTAGAGAGCTAAATCCATCAGAAAATACTCAACAAATCCTTCCGATTTCTTTAGACAAATTTGCTGAAAATACATCCGAAGCAATTATAGAAGACCCCGATTTATTGATTTCTGACTTATATAAATTCTGTCGTAAAGGCAATCATTTGGTGTTTGCCAATAGTCGTGGTAGAACTGAGTATCTATCAGCCAAGCTAAGTGATATGTGTGAAGTGAACCATGTACCCAATGAATTTTTTCCACATCATGGTTCTTTAGCAAAAGAATTGCGAGAGACGCTTGAGCATCGGCTGCAACAAGAAAAAATTCCAACCACCGCACTTTGTACCATGACGCTTGAGCTGGGTATTGATATCGGTAAAGTAGATTCTGTCATACAAGTGACGCCCCCGCACTCGGTTGCCAGCTTACGTCAACGTATGGGTCGTGCAGGGCGAAGGGGCGACCCTGCAAAACTTAGGATGCTAATCTCTGAGCGTGAGATTACCGTAGATACCGCTATCCCAGACCGTCTACGTTTGGGTTTAATTCAATCACTGGCTATGGTTGGCTTATTGATTAATCAATGGTATGAACCCGCTGATACATCACTATACCATTTCTCTACCCTAATTCATCAGATATTAGCCACCATTGCTCAGTGGGGCGGTATTCGGGCGGAGCAACTTTATAAATTACTTTGCCAATTAGGCATATTCCAAAATATTAATACGCAACACTTTAAACAATTACTGACTCATATGGGTCAAATGCAACTGATAACTCAACTTGGCAGTGGTGAAATAACGCTTGGTATCGTTGGTGAAAAACTAACTAGCCATTATAGTTTTTATGCCGCCTTTAAAACACCTGAAGAATATCAAATCATTTATCAAGGTAAACCTTTAGGTACGCTCCCTATTGATTCAATGATTGTTGAACAGCAATATATTGTTTTTGGGGGTAGAAAGTGGTTAGTAACATTCATTGATAGTGACAAAAGAATTGTCATCGTTGAACGTGCTAAAGGGGGTGTTCCGCCTTTATTTGGCGGTGGTAGTCTAAGTGTGCATACAATTGTTCGTCAAGAGATGCTGAAAATTTTTATGCAGCGGGATTACTGCATTGTGGTAAATGGGGAAAAAAGGGATTATATTAATCCAACTGCTAAAGAATTATTCAACGAAAGTATCGAGAATTTTTACCAACTTGGTTTGAATAACAATTGGCTAATTGAAGCAGGCTCAACGGTTTATATTTTTACTTGGTTAGGTGATAAAGCAAATAATGCCTTGGTCGCGTTACTAGCGCAATCTGGTTATATGGTTGGTAATGATGGTGGTGTAATTGATATACGTAAATCTGCAAATGATGAAGATAAAATTTCTGCCGCTGAAATCCAAAGGTGTTTAAAACGTATATTGAGGCAGGGACTGCCAACCGCTGAACAGCTAGCAAAACAAGTGCCGCTAAAGTCTCTTGAAAAATTTGATGACTTTTTACCTGAAAGTTTACTTTGTTTGAGCTATAGCGCAATTGCATTTGATTTAGATGAATTAAAACAGTGGCTAGAATTGGTTTGTAACGCTTAATAGCTTCATCTATAATTTCGCACAATTTATTTTATGTTAAATAATTTTTTAAAATCAAATAGTTACTGACTATCTTCTAAATATTAACAAGTGTTGTTATTGATAGTCATCAATGAATATTGCTATCTGCTTTAAGATAGTTTATTTAAGTTCTTCTCTAAATAATCTGCTAAAAAATTAACTAACAAATTTAGTTTGGCAGAGTTCGATGGTCGTTGAGTAAATACTGCCCAAATATCTGCGGGTTGATACCACTCGGGCAATAATTGAACGAGTTGTTCTGACGTTAAGTAAGGTTGGACATGCCACTGCGACCGCAGTAAGACACCCTTGCCTTGTAAGGCCCAGTCTAACGCAATATTGCCACTGTTAGTGGTATATTGATAACTCACAGGCACATTAATTTGCTCACTACCATTAGTCAGTAACCAATTGCCAATGGCTTGATTCCTTTCTTGAATCACTAAACAGTGATGAGATGCCAGCTCATTGATAGAATTAGGCGAAGCGTATTGAGCGATATAACTGGGGGACGCACATAGAATTCGGCGATTACTCTCGGGCAGCTTGCGAGAAACTGCCGTGTCTGACTACACTGATAAATATATACAAATCATTGGCATTGGGCCAAGGTAGCTCGGTATAGGGTAAATTGGACGTAAGAAAAGATTGATTGAGTAAGCTAGTTGACATTTGATTTAGTTTTGTTGCAAAAATTTCTGTAAGTGTAGCAAAAACTCATCGGCAATTTCTTCTTGAGGTGAATGGCCACAATCTAAAGCCATTCCTTCCACATTGACTGCCTTTTGCTGCCAGATTGCTAATACATCATACAGTTGACCCACAGTACCTTTACTACCCCACAGTACTAATAAGGGACATTGAATTAACTTGTCTTGGTCACTATCATCATCTGATAAATCAATAGTTGCTGCCGCTCGATAATCTTCACAAACGGCATGAATCATCTTTGGATTTTCATAACAACGTAAATAATCTTTGAAAATCTCATCCGATAAAGCATTGGGTGTTTTCAACTGCCCATCAATATGTTTTCTTAAGAAAAACTCAGGGTCTGCCCCAATTAGCTTTTCAGGTAGCGGCTGTGGCTGGATCAAGAAAAACCACCAAAAGTAACGAGTGGCGAATTCTTTATTTGTCATCGCATACATAGTAGCGGTGGGAGCAATATCTAAGAACACCGCTTTGGTCAATTGGCTCGGGTAATCTAGAGCTAGCCGATGCCCGACTCTAGCACCACGGTCATGCCCGACAAAGTAAAAATTGGTAATTTGCAGCTCATCCATTAGTAAAATGATATCGTGCGCCATAACCCTTTTTGAATACGCTCGATGCGTATTATCACTGGGCGGTCTGTCACTATCACCATAACCTCGAATATCTGGTAGGATAACGTAATACTGCTTGGCTAATATCGGGGCGACTTTATGCCAAGTTGCGTGATTTTGCGGGTGTCCATGTAATAACACTAGTGTCTCACCTTGACCGGCAGCAGCGAAACGCAGCGTAATCCCATTAGACAAATGGGCATCATATTCGGTAAAGCCCTTCACCAATGAAGGAGTATCAACTTGTTGAATTGTCACAGTTTGCTCACTTAAAATTAGTCAATCAGCCTAAACACGTTTTAGCCAAGGGTTAGCCATATAATGCTGGTGTTCAAACTGCTCAATGCTGGATAAATCAGTTAAGGTCCAGTTTATAAGGTCTTCGCCACTCATTAAGATATTCTTTTTAACCTGACTTATCTCAAATAACAAACTATCCTCGCAGGTTTGGATTTCACACGATTCTAATGAAACCGTAATTTGGTTTTTATTAGGATTGTTGGCAATGTGGGTTAATTTATCCAAAGTAGTTGGATCCAAGCTTACGGTTAAAATCCCATTTCGCAAACAATTATCATCAAAAATCCCTGCAAACGTCGTTCCAAATAATGCTCGAATGCCTAATTGCTGTAACCCCCATACGGCATGTTCACGGCTTGAGCCACACCCAAAATTCTTACCAACCACTAAAAAAGTAGCTGGCTGGTATTCGGGCTGATTTAAGATAAAGCAGGGATTCATACGTCCATCAGTTAGAAATCTGCGGTCATAAAACACACCTTTGTCCAATCCTTGACGATCAATGCCCTTTAAAAACTGTTTGGGCATAATAACATCGGTATCAATATTTGATTCAAGTAAGGGGGCAATAATACCTGTCAATCGATTAAATGTTTGCATAAGATTCTTCCATCCACATAAAAATACGCACGTCTTCTAGATGTCCTGCAATAGCAGCGGCAGCCACCATGGCAGGGCTCATCAAATGAGTTCTAGCCCCTGCCCCTTGTCGTCCTGGAAAATTACGGTTGGTACTTGATGCACAACGATCACCCGGCGCTAACACATCTTCATTCATGGCTAAACACATTGAGCAGCCTGACTGTCGCCATTCAAAGCCAGCTTTCATAAAGATGTCAGCTAAGCCCTCTCGCTCCGCTTGCAGACGCACTTGGGTCGAACCCGGCACAACCATCCCTCTGACATGCGGGGCAATTTTTCTGTCTTTTAATATAGATGCAGCTGATCTTAAATCTTCAATCCGTCCATTGGTACAAGACCCAATAAAAGCATGCGTGATTTTAATAGTTCGCAGGGGTGTATTTGGCTTTAAATCCATATAAGCTAGCGCCTTTTGCATTGCTAAACGCTTGACAGCCTCAGTCTCATGCTGTGGATCAGGAATTTGCTCATTGATTGACAAGGCTTGGTCTGGACTGATACCCCAAGTGACTTTGGGTTCAAGAGATTGGCAATTTAGTTCAATGGTTTTGTCATACTTGGCATCAGCATCACTTGCAAGCTGTTGCCAATGGGCAACAGCTTGATCCCATAATTTTCCTGTCGGCATTTGTGGTTTATCTTTAATATAGCTAAATACTTTGTTGTCAGGGGCAATGATTGCACCTCGAGCACCCGCTTCGACCGCCATATTGCATAGGGTCATTCGCCCCTCAATGCTAAGATTGCGTATAGTATCGCCAGTAAATTCAATAGCATAACCCGTCGCACCGGATGCACCGATTTGTTTAATCAAAGCCATGACGATATCCTTGGCAGTACAGCCAAAAGCCAATTCGCCTGTTACGGTCACCATCATGGTTTTTAAACAACGATATATCAGGGTTTGTGTCGCCAATAAATGCTCTATTTCAGACGTACCTATGCCAAATCCTAATGCCCCAAAGGCACCGTAAGTCGTGGTATGACTGTCGCCTGCGGCAATCACCATCCCCGGCATTACAAGTCCTTGCTCCGGTGCGACCACATGCTCTATGCCTTGTCTGACATCTAAGACATCAAATAGTTCGATGTTAAAGTCAGCAGCATTTTGTCTAAAATAATCAACTTGTTTTTGCCCACTAGCATCGCGCATGACTTTATCTCGTACAGGTTTAGTAGGATTCACATGATCGATATTGAGCAGAAAGTTTTTAGGATGGCGAACAGCTCGGTTTTTTTCTCTTAACCCCGTGAATGCTTGTGGACTGGTATATTCATTTAAAATAGAGCGGTCAATATACAATAGAACATGATCATCCCCGAGCTCTTTGATAATGTGAGATGATAAAATTTTTTCATATAGGGTTTGTGCCATCATAATTAGCCCTTTTACTGTTTGAATATCTTGTATATCAATATTTTCATAGTCAACGGGCTTATTCAATAATTTAAGTATTTACGAATTGGAAAAGCAAGTTTTCCATTTCAGATATAATATTGATGTATGCTGAAAAAAACAGACAAAAATATTTGGTAAACTAATAACCTAAACAGGAGTTTACCATGAGTAAGAAAAGAGTAGAATACAGCGACACCTTCAAAGCTGAAGCCATCGCTAAAATCAAAGAAAATAACGGCAACATCAGCCAAACGACTAAAGAACTTGGCATTCTTATGAACACACTAGCAAACTGGCACAGAAAAGCTGAAAGTGGTACGCTTACAGGCATACAAAATTATAGTCCTGAACTCATAGCTGCCTTCGATAAAATTAAAGACCTTAAAAAACAACTAAAAATCGCTCAAGAAGGGGTTAGAACAGAATTCGGAAAAAATAGTATGCTAAGGAATTTTGTCGAGTTTTAAGTCTTTTTAATCCTCATTATCTCGGAAGGGGGTAGTGTTCAAAAAACTGTGTCATTCCCATAAACTGTCAAATAAAACAGGAATGACAACATGCAAAACTTTGACTTTAACGAAGCCTTAAAAGCTATTCAATCTGGTAAACCCATCACAGGCAGTGATGGTGTCCTTGCCCCGCTCATAAAGCAACTCACCGAAGCGGCACTATCGGCTGAGATAGACAGCCACCTTGAGCAAAACCCAAGTAACAATCGCCGTAACGGCTACAGCAAAAAGACCGTCAAATCAGCCGTTGGCAGCTTTGAGCTTGAAACACCACGTGACCGTAATGGGGAATTTGAACCTGAGCGAGGAAATAGCGAAGCATCGCTTCGCCCGAGCGCAAGACGAAGGCTATGCCTGAGTGACTGGTTAAAAAGCATCAGACTAAGCTCACCCCTGAAATTGATAACCGCATTCTCTCTCTATTCTCGCATGGCATGAGCTATGGGGCAATCAAAGACCACATCTCTGAGATTTACCAATTGGAAGTCTCTGAAGCCACCATTAGCAATATTACTGATAGTCTTATCCCACAGCTTAAAGCCTGGCAATCAAGACCACTCGATAGCGTTTATCCGTTTGTCTGGCTCGATGCCGTCCACTACAAGGTTAAAGACGAAGGACGCTATGTTAATAAAGCTGTTTACACGCTGTTAGCACTGAATACCGAGGGTCACAAAGAACTCATTGGTTTGTACTGCTCCGAAAGCGAAGGATCTAATTACTGGCTATCGGTGCTCACTGACTTACACAATCGTGGCTTACAAGATATTCTGATTGCCTGTGTCGATGGGCTTAAAGGCTTCCCTGAAGCGATACAGGCTATCTTTCCTAATACCGAGGTACAACTATGTGTGATTCACCAAATCCGTAACAGTATTCGTTATGTCGCAAGTAAAGATCAGAAAGCTTTCATGCGTGATTTAAAGCCTGTCTATAAGGCAATCAATAAAGATTCGGCTGAACTGGCTTTAGATGAGCTTGATAGACTCTGGGGCAGTAAGTACCCTGCTGTGATTGCTTCTTGGCGAGACAAATGGCATTTGCTTTCTGCTTATTTCAAGTACCCCGATGCGGTCAGAAAGCCGATTTATACAACCAATGCGGTTGAAGCGGTACATCGCCAATTTCGTAAGCTAACTAAAACTAAAGGGGCTTTCCCTAATGAAACCAGCTTGCTTAAACTTTTATATGTTGGTATGTTAAATGCGTCGGAGAAATGGACAATGCCAATTAACAATTGGGGACAAACCATGATGCAGTTGTCTATCCATTTCCCTGGTCGGTTAGATGATGTGATTAATCTTTAATTCACTTGACACAGAGTTTTGAACGCCCTCGGTTGATGCCGTTGTCTCTGGCTATGCTGGCAATAGACCGTCCTGAGCTTATCGCTTCTTGGACTAGAAATTCTTTGAATTCGTCCCTGTAGGTCTTGCGTCTGGGTTTGTTGGTTGCCATTTTAATGTCCATTTACTGAAAATCATGGACATTATCTCGCTTTAGTTTACGGTGAAATAGGTGGGATGGTCGGGGGCTTACGGAGTGTCTAAAAAACCAGGGTTTAATAGACATTTTACTTTCACAGTTTTTAAATAGCTATTCTAGCGATTTTTTGTATAACAACTCATCTATTAAATATCTTACAATAAAGCCTTATACTTTGCTTTATAAACAATCGCAAGGGCACTTATGAAAATCGGCTATGCTCGCACATTGACGATTGACCAACACCCCCTTGATTTACAACTCGACGCACTAACTACCTGTGGTTGTGAAAAAATCTTTCAAGAGTAAATATCCTCAGTAAAAGATAAACGTCCTCAACTAGAAAACTGCCTTCAAGCTTTGCGAGCTGGTGATATGCTCTACATATGGCGACCTAATGGAATCTAAATTGATTTAAAAATACTCAAAGTCAGTAAGTCTTTGTTTTAGAAGGTGTTAAAATTCGATAAAATTCCTTACCGCCCTATTTTTTCCGTTTTCTGTGGTGACCCCTGTAAGCAGGTTTTTGAAGTTCGAATTATCAATCAAAAATTACGCCTTCATTTAAACGCAATTGCAAGCTATCAGTAAAGCTGACTGAAAAAGGTGTCGCGCCATTTAACTCAAGGCTATTGAGCCTTTGTGTCATTGGGTGACTGTTCGTTGAATCAACACTTAGCTTAAGATTACCTTTAGTGGCAATTTTAGCGCCATTTAATGTACGTGTATCTGCGGTTGCCCGTATTAACGCATCGTTTAACATTGAATATAAAACTAAGTCTGCCCAAGGGGCGGTAACTGAGACGCCGATCGTACCTGATAATGACAAGATGGATGTTTGAGGATTCTCTGGATGTTTGACAGAACTACTAAAATCCTTATCGTTTAAATTAAAATCAATATCGGTGACGAATTTCGGGTAGCCCCATAATTCTTTACCTGCACGACACGCAGTTTCAGTGGTTACCGGTAAATCACAAATCCACATACCGGTATTGCGTCGATCTGGTGGTAATGTCATTTCCATCAATGGATGAGCAGGTGTGTCTTGGTCTGCAGGATAGACAAGCATACTTGATGCAACTTCGTGATAAGGCTCACCATCAGTTAATTCACGATAATCATAGAAAGCTAGACTAAATAGCGCTTTATTGCCTATAAGCTTGGCAACCTTTAACTTTGGATTGTCCAATACACTGACTGCTTTGTCATAATCCACCATAAAAAAAGCAATCAGGCTTGACGCATCAAAGTACTTAATCGGCAGCTGAGCTTGACCTTGAGACATCTGTCTTGTGTGGGTGGCTTGTTGAAAAATGGGTCAGCATGCCATTTATTATTCACGTTTTTATTCATTATCATAGGTTAAGTACCTTTTTTATTATCAGATTGTTTTTAAGCGGTTTTATTTAAACATGACAATAGGAAAGTATAAAGTATTGTTGTGTAAAGCAATGCGTTCTACTCAATTAATTTAAAGTTTGGTAGGCATAACTAAATCTGATTGATGCATGCTGAAAAAAACGGAAGAAAATATTTGGTAACCTAGAATACTAAACAGAAGTTTATCGTGACTAAGAAAAGAATACAGTTAAACATTCAAAGCTGAAGCCATCGTCAAAGTCAAATAAAATAACATCAATCTACCAAGTTTTTTTCTCCATTGTTGACAGCAGAGGTCACTAGTTAC
Organism: Moraxella tetraodonis; assembly: GCF_022359095.1. Classification (NCBI taxonomy): domain Bacteria; kingdom Pseudomonadati; phylum Pseudomonadota; class Gammaproteobacteria; order Moraxellales; family Moraxellaceae; genus Moraxella; species Moraxella tetraodonis. The sequence continues at coordinate 16,185 of NZ_JACSYB010000003.1, forward strand.
CCCATACCTCATCGGCAATCTCTTTAATTAAATCGAGTTTTGCCCATTGAGCTTCTTCAGTCAAAATATTACCTTCTTCGGTTGAGGCAAAACCACATTGGGGGCTTATACATAACTGGTTAATATCTACAAACTGGGCTGCTTCTTTAATCCGCTCAATAATAACGTTTTTGTCTTCCAAGTCGCCTGTTTTTGACGTAACTAGACCTAGTACAACTTGCTGATTTTTGATATGTTGTAACGGTGCAAAATCTCCCGCGCGTTCACTATCATATTCCAAGAAAAAACCATCTACTCTGCAGGTACCAAACAACACCTCAGCAATAGGAGCATAACCACCTTCAGAAAACCAAGTTGAACGAAAATTACCACGACAAATATGCATGGTAATTTGCATATCGTCAGGTTTGGCATCTACAATACGATTGAGTACCGTCACATAATTTTTAGCAACCTTATCCAAATCAATACCACGAGTCTCGAATTCCGCTCGTTTATCGAGCGAGCAAAACTGCCCCCAACTTGTGTCATCAAGTTGTAAATTACGTAGACCTAACGCATAAAATTTGTTTAACGCTTTAATGTATGTGTTAGCAATGTCATCAAATAGCTGGCTTTCTTCTTGATAAAGGTCAATCGGCTGGTAATTTTCATCACGTATACAAGCCAATAAATGCAGCATACTGGGTGATGGGATGGTGAATTTGGTTGGGTAATTACCCGCACAATCCTTTAAAAGTTGATAGGCTTTGACAAAGGGATGGTCGTCACTAAAGTCGATTTTACCCACAATGGCAATGGTGTTACCCTTAGGTTTCGCACCCTTAAACGCAACAGGAAATTTTTCAAGGCTAATCATCTCAATGCCATTTAGTCCTGCTAAAAAATCTAAATGCCACCACACGCGGCTCAATTCACCATCGGTCACGGCGTGCAGTCCATGGCGTTTTTGTAGATTCACAAGATTTTAGATTTCGTCTTTTAGGATTTTGTCAAATGCCGCTTGGTTGATTTTGCCAGTTTGCAATTCGGTTTTGGCATTTTTTAGCGCGTCAGTGCGTAAAAATGACCCTACTACATCGTTACGGTATGGCGCTTGGGTTCGTGGAGTTGCCTGCGCAAATATTTGGCTCATAGTTGATTCGCTTTTGTTAAAAAACTTGAGGCGTGACTATAAGAGTTTTTAGCTAATCAGACAAACGCTGATTTTTCAAGGTAAAATGAATTGCGTTTAATGTTTTGACTACTAAACTGTGGGTTTGGTAATACATTTTAAGCATCCGTGCAGTTTTACTTAGCGTAGTCACTGGCTTGTTTTAGATTCAAGGAATTATATTTTATCCTATTACGACAGCACTATTGTTAACTGATTCATCTTCAAACTCAACCTGCCCAATACTTGTTATGTTAAAATAATATTTTTAAAATCAATTAGTTGCCTACTCCAATTTCAATATTATTAAGTGTTCTAATGAAAAATAACCTTATAAATTCCTCCGTTTTCTTCAGCATATATCAGTCAAGTCGTTGTAGCCATGTTAATACCGTATGGTTAAACAGTGTGGGCTTATCGACAGTAACCCAATGTGATGTCTTAAACCCGCTCACCTGATTGTTAGGTTGCTGCGTAATTTTAACAAGCCAAGCTTCAGAGTGAAACATGGTAGGTTTTTGTGTGCCATAGACGAACAGGTAAGGACAGGTAAAGTTAATCGATTGTAAGTTTTTAAAACCACCCTTTGCCTTTGTCCACGCCACATAATAAGGGTAGCCCATATTCGCATGGATCGTCTGAGATGCCGCAGGTGCTCCTAGGACTTTGCCTACTGTTCTGGCTATTTTATTACCAATGCTACCATTTAAACGAAAACCAATCACTAATGGCAGCTGATAGCCTGCAATCACCAGCTTATCTTTAACCGTTAAACTAGCATTAAACTCTTCACTATAGGCATCACCCACATCAATGCCAATTAAGCGGCTGACTTTCTTTGGATAACGTACCACATATTGATAGCCATAAATAGCACCCCAATCATGTACCATCAATATCACCGGCTTGTCAGGGCTGACATAGTCAATCACTTGACGAATGGTATCAATAATGTCTTCTAATGAAAACACCTTGGGGCGAGCCTGTGGCTCATCAAATAGAGGCAGCGTAAAGGTGACGCAACGATAGTCATTTTTAAAGAAAGCCACTTGGTTTTGCCACAGTGCTTGGGTATCGGGCCAACCATGTATCATCACCAAAGTTTGTTCGCCATTGCCCTCAATGCTACCGTTGACACCTGCTATATGAAAAGTCGTTGCCATAATTTTCCTAATTTATTGAATAGGTTAAAGTTTTTATGTACTGACCATACAAACACAAATAAAGGAAATAAACAAATTTTTGAATGTCTTTATGAACATTTTAGACTTAGAACTTAATTCAATTTGACTTCACCCATCATTCATTATGTTAAATACCAATCTTTCTTGTCTCACATTATCTCATTCTAAATCTTGGTACGTTATCATTTTTGCGCTCTTTTGGCAGTGTTTTAACTTCATCTTTGAGCTCATTATACCAGCCCAAACTCTGTGGACGGCTATTAACATAATCGGTTTTCTGTTGAGGCGATAATGGCTGCTTGGTCTCAGTATTGATTTTAACCACATTGCTAAATTGATTGCTTAGGCTATTAAATAATCGCTTGAGTAAATTGATGATCAACTCAATAATTGCTTTAACTGCATTGTGTAACTGGTTAAATCCGACTGCAACTTTGTTAATTCGCTCACTTTGTCCACTAAATCCGTTTTTAACGTTTCCAGCTCGCTGATTAAGCTTTCTAAGCTTTGCTGCTCGCTGTTGCTCTGCGATATACTGCTCTGTAATGTCTTTATCGAAGCCTCTAAATCTGTCAGTGACTTTTCGAACTCGCTTTCGTCGACGATTTGTATAACATCCAAGCGGGTCAAGGTTGATTGGATCTTGTCTTGCAAGTTTTGAAATTCTTCTTGTCCTTTTTTCAGTGTTTCTATCTCGGCGGTCTGAAGCTTGTCTAATTCGTTCAAGTACTCGTTGATTTGCTGGTTGTGTTGCTGGGTTTTTTGCTGTATCTGTTGGTCGAGGTGTACTAACAGTTGTTGATATAAGCTGGGCAACATCAATGCCAGATGTTTTTGTACCATCTTGTCGATTGTCTGCGGTTGCTGCTCTTTGAGTTGGTTGAGCGTCTGGCTCACTTGGCTGTACAAATCGCTCGACAGCTTGTTTAAGCTTTCGGTAATGAGTTGCTGGGTGGTAATGGGTTGCATGGTTATTTTTCTCTAATTGGGACGGTAATACGGGTTTTGGCTGATAAATAAAGTCGGATAGCCAAAACTGTTGTTCTGACACACGGCGTTTTTTGGATTTTTGGGAGTGATATTGATACCACCACCATACACCGCCTGGATATCCGTAAGGGCTTGGGCTTGATATTGAAGTGGTGTACGATTGATTTGTTGATTGAGTAAGCTTAGCTCCTTTTGACTTTGGTCGACCAAGATCTTGGTCTCTTGCCAATCCTTGTACTGGCTGTAATTCATCAGAGTCAGAATCAGCATCAGCAGTATCAATCCCCCCAATAGGCTGCCCATTACGATTCCTAGGCGCAGTTTGTTGCGTGCCATTTGCCCAATCAGCGCCCTGCTCTGTTGTTGGCTGTCCTCGATAGCTTCGATATCCGCTTGATGATTCGCCTCCATCTGCACCCGTAGGATTTGTTGCTGCTGTTGGTGATGCTGCAGGGTGGTTTGTGTTTCGTTGGTTATGGCTTGACGCAGTTGATTGCCCTGCTCCGTCAGGTGAGTTTGAATGTGCTGATAATCGTCGCTCGTCTGCTGCTTGAGCTGATCCATTTGCTCCAACATCCCAAGCAAGGCCTGTTTGGCGCTCTCCAAGGTCTGACAGGTCTGATTGAGCCAGCTTTGATGCTGCTTTAGATGACTGTCGCTTAAGCTTCGACTGCTCTTTTGATACTGCTCGAGCAGCTCGCAAATTTTCGTCATACCGCTGATAATATCGTTCTCGACGTTTTTCAAGCTCGCTTGGAAAAATTGTTTCTGCTGTTCTAAGCTGGTCTTCTCTTGTTCCTGCTGGGATTGGATTTGCTGCTTGGTTTGGGCCTGTGCGTTGTGCAATGTAGCTAATAATGGATTGGGTGATGTCTCGCTCATAAATGACACCTTTAAGTTTTATATTTTTTTTGGTGGGGTCAGGGTTTTTAATACTGATACTGTCTTTGCCTCTGCGAGAGATTTCGAAACCGAAGTCTTCAAGCAATTTTGCAACGTCATCTTGACAGGTTAAAGGCTCATCGGTTTGTTGTCGCAATGCCGCTTGAGTTAGTACCACATCGGTGAGTTGTTGTTTAAAATCCTCAATGCTTTGGTAGTGTTTGAGCTTATCGATAATTTTTTGCTTATTCGACTGATCCCAGTCTTTCAACAGATTTGGACCAATACTGGGAGTCACATCCCGACGGTTTTCTAAATCAGAAGGATTGATAAAACCATACTTATCATTGGTCAAATTTTTCCAGCTATTAACAAGGTTCAAATCACGATTGTGATAATAGACTTGTAGATGATTGCCCGATATCAACTCGACATTCGGAAAGACAAAGTTAAGCTCGACCCGACCTTTATCGGTATGTTCAACCCAATAACTGGTGTATTGATGCGGTTCAAGACCAACAAACATCATGGCTTCAAAGTCGGCCATGATGTCAAACTTTTGAGCTTCGGTGAGTTTGTCATCTTCATGAAAGCTTAGACAGCCTGAGGTATAAACTTTGGCAAATGGCAAGCCATTAATAATCTCAGTGACTTCATCAGCATCACCCAATAGTAAACGCGCTTTTTTACGAGGTTGATCGTTGGTACCCAGTAGATAATTTTTAACGGCACTGCCACCTAAGGTGCGTCTATCATCATCAGTGCCGCCTCGTTTAAAGAATTTCAATAGCACAGTATCACCCAGTCACGAGGTTATTTAGCTTGCCCTTTTTTAGCGTGAAACTTCCATTGGCATAGCAATAGAATCATCAATGTCTTCAGTCGCATGATCCTCACCTTCCCCCGCATTAAAGTAATTTTTTTTAATTTGATACTGGGCTTTTAACCCAGCCAATTGTTCAGCCATATTATCAATGGCTAGTGCTAAATTTAGGGTATCAATCGGACGTTTGGCATTGGCTTGCTCATGGGTATAGCGGACGAGTTGATTTAAATTTTTACCCATAGCGTGCAGTTGTTGTAATAGTCTTGGGTCAATCGTCGGAAAATCCCGTTCACGTCTTGTCACCTTTCCCTTAGTTAAAATTGCACGAGCATAGCGAGCCAAACTCATCCCTTCAGCTTTGGCTTCGAGCATAGAAAATTCTTCGTCACTAAAGCGAATATTAAGCCGCTTATCTCGTAGTTTTTTTGATGATTTTTTTACCGATACTTTGTCATGGCTTTGCTTTTTTTCGGCTGATTGTTGTGCCATTTTTAGTGCCTATCTATTTTTTATGAAGTCCATTTTTGGTTAAAGGGGGTTTGGGGTCTCCCCAATAAGCACCCATTTTAATCGCAACTATGTGAAGAGATAAATGGGTGCTGGGGGTTTCAAAAGGGGGTAAGCCCCCTTTTCCAGAACGCAGAGACAACCAATTTACGTTAGGAAATTTGGTGTCTCTGCATGTGCTGGCTATATTGATTTTTGCTCCTTTATATTGGTTAGGTTAGCATACTAATTTTTGGTTGTCATCTCATGAAATTGATGCGGTTTTGTATCTAAAGAAATGATAGTTTTTTAGTGGGTGATGATATTGTTTTGATAATAGCGGTTGATGTTTGATAGGTACCACTCTAGCATTTTATTTTTGATAGGGATGAGTAATTGGCGAAAATGAGCAGGATGCTTTTAGTGAGTTTGACTAAGCTGCTGAGTTTTTTTTGAGATTCTTAACGTGATTTTTCTGTTGGTGAATATTTTTTGGGATGATTTTTAATTTTTTAGTGATGTTTTTTTTGAAAAAGACAGCCAGTTCATTTTCGTTAGCTGTCTTTTTTAAGCAAGATATTTATGTTTTTTTATGATGGCATTCATAAAATGATTTTGACCGATAAGATTTTAGAAGGGACAATCATAGTCTTCATTATAGAATTGTTCTGCTGAAAAATTGATGTCAAATGGCTGTTGGATAAATTGGTGACAGTCATCGCATATCCAATTGAATTTTTGGTTCTGATAGTTATAGTTCGGTTCGTAGATTTGTCGCATGATGTTGCACTCTCTACAGTGGGTTTGGGTGTCATAGATTTTGAAGTGGCTGAACATTTCGCTAAGTAACGGTGCACTGATGTGATTTTTTGCTAGGTATTTGTAGTCCATATGATTTTCCTTTCTTTAGGTTAGGCTTGTGGTTTTAGCGGTTGTTAAGGGGACTTGTTCTATGCTATTTCTGGCATAAGTTTTAGAAATTTATGTTCAAGCTGGTGGTATTTTTCTTGGTCGTCGTTTACGTCTATGTCGTCTAATATTTCTGAAATCCATGTTTGAATGGCTTGGGTGTTGTTGCAGCGTTTGATGAGTCCTAGAAACAGGTAAAGGTTGTTACCTGGTTGTATCCGCTGTTCTTTGATTAGTTGGCTTGTAAGCTTATTAATTTGCTGTAGGCGGTTCTTTCTTTGGTCAAGTTGGTCATAGATGTGTTGGATGACGGGGTTCGGGTGCATTTTTGTGCTCCTTGAATTTTTTGTTGTTCGATTGGAAAATTATCTCAAGTATGGGATAATAGTTGAAATTGGGAATTTATATCTAAAAATAAAATTTATTCCCTAATTTAGGAACTATGTTAATATTATTTTATTCCTAAATCAAGTATTTATTTTCATTTTTAGGGATTTTATTGTGATAAAGATAAATTTGCCTGTTTTATTGGCACAACGTGGTCTTAAAGTTGCCGATATTGATAGAGATTTGGATATAAGTCGTTCGACCCTTTATCGTTTGTATAACAATGATGTGATAAAAATTGATATCGATGCCATTGATAAATTATGTAAGTATTTAGATTGCGCACCAGGTGATATTATTTTGTATGTAGATGATGACGAATCCCAGCACAATAAAAAAGAGCAACCCTATTAATTAGGTTGCTCTGTTCCCTACTACATAGCTGTATTTCAGTATCATACGCCATTCAATAATCCCAATGATGACTTCCCATCATTCCCTCCCACACCTTCACACACGCGAGTGCGTCGGTCGCTGCTCGGTGCGCATTGCTATGTTCTACTCCAAAGTGAGCCATAGCCTTGCTTAGGCTAAAATAGCGATTGGCTTTGAAATACGGTGAGTATTGCCCGATAAAATCAGCAAACTGCTTACACAGGCATTTTACTTCAGCTTGTTGCAAGCGAAGTTTATGCCCAGATTGTCGCATCATACGTACATCGAAGTTGGCATTGTAAGCATACAGGGTTCTTCCTTTGAGCAACTGTACAATCGCGGGTTGAATATTAATAAAGGTAGGTTTACCTATCAGCTCATGAGGATAAATCCCATGCTCCTTAAATGCGCCTGGGCTAGACGGTCTATCGGTGTAGATCAGCGTGTCGATAATCACATGTCGATCACTATCACAAAACGCAATTTCAATGATTTGATCCTCCCTGCTGCCACCGGTGGTTTCGGTATCAAAGAACAAGGGTTTACTGGTATCGTGCCGTTGGTTGTACTCTTCTACTTGCTTAAAGATGGCATCGATTTGAGATTGCGTATCTGCTGTCATTGGTGTTGAAGTCATTAAATTAATCAATCATGGGTGTAATTCAGTCATATAACTGCTACCCTAGCCATTAAACACATCCATTTGCGCCGTTTTAAGCGGTTTTTTCGGCTTTGGCCGATGTTCTGCTACATACCCAGCACCCATCGGTTTAAGTAGCTCAAACGCGTCCTCATGATGCATATTGAGCCAATCCTGGCGATGCTCAGGTTCGATCACCACAATCGAGCGTTTTTCATCTTCAGGCTTATGAAATTGTGATATGAAAGGATGATTATCGGCATTGATGGTCAGCATGGTCATGGAGCGAACGATTTGCTCCCCTATCTCAACAATTTCATATAAAGTGGCTACGGTAAATAGCTCACCATCCTCGCGTTCAATGCCATAATGTTAACCTTTACCATCGATATATTTGGGTTCAAAGATGGTTTGCACCGGAATGAGCGCAAACTGGTTGTTATACCAAGCGCGTTTAAAGCTTGGTTTATCCATGACCGTTTGACTACGGGCATTGTAGGTGTATTTGGCAATAGCAGTATCTTTCGCCCATTTAGGCACCATTCCAAACATGGCTGATCGCCACTCGTATTTGATAAGAGGTTAGCAAACAGTAAGGGGGCTTCATAGCCTGGGTAAATATCCTGTTTGACGTCAAAGCTGAGCTGTTAATTGGTAAATAACGGCGCTTGCGTAGGACTAATGGGTTGAAAGTTAGCACACATCAGGGTTTCTCTTTTAACATGGGTTTATTAACAGCCGTTAGCAAACTCGCACTAATGCACTTTAAGCAGATCTGATAGCTTGGTGGTATAGCTGGGGCTTAAAAACGCTCGATTCATCTGCCAATCTTGCTGCTTGGCTATTCCACTTACAGGAATTTCAACGTTTAAATGTATAAAAGTTTAAAAACAAAAAAAATTCTTTTTTAGGTTTTTATAGTTTTTAAAGGTTTATAGACCATCTGTATGCCTGATGTAGCCCGGTTTTGGAGAACATAAATAGGACGGATTGACTACTTTAATGGGACGGATTGACTACTTTAATGGGACGGATTGACTACTTTAATGGGACGGATTGACTACTTTAATGGGACTATGATATTTTGTGTCCTATTAATTATTGGAATTTTGCCATGAGTAATGATCTAATTGTGAAATCTAATGTAGTTATCACTGCCAGTTATCACTTAACTGCAAATGAACAACGCTTGATTCTTTCTGCAATTTCTCAAATACCTAAAGGTGTGGAAGTTCAAGATGAAGAGGTTTATACCGTCGAAGTCAGCGATTTTATTGAAATGGGTGTGCATCCTAAAACTGCATATAGAGAAATGCGTGAAGCGGCTGAACGTTTGTATGAACGTTCTATTGTATTAAAAGTAGGTGACGATGTACTAAAAACTCGCTGGGTACAGGATATGGGAGTTGGAACTGGCGAAGGTATGATTAAACTTGCTCAAAGTTTAGGATTACAACCAACTAAAATGCCTAATAATCAGCATTTTGTGGTTCTTAGATTTAGTAAATCAATTTTGCCCTATTTGAGCAATTTATCAGCTAATTTTACCCAATATTTAAAACAAGATATTGCAGGGCTTAGTAGCTCGTATAGTATTAGATTCTTTGAATTACTCATGCAATTTAAAGATACAGGGTTTCGAAAAATCACAATTGAAGATTTAAGAGAGTTTCTTGATCTTGGTGACAAATACCCTGCAACCAAAGATTTGAAAGTACGAGTTATTGAAACTGCAGTCAATGAAATTAATGAAAAAACTAAAATTAATGTTGAATATAAACTTGTAAAAACGGGAAAAAAATTCACTCATCTTGAGCTAAAATTCAAATTAAAAGCTCAAGCTAAAAAAACTGCTCAACCTGTTGGTAAGACAATTGATATGTTTGAGTCAGAGAAAAAAAATCCTCTAGCACTATCATGGCAAATAAAAGGACTATCAGATGGTCAAATTAATAAATTGGCCAAATTTAAAAAGGAGTTTCTAGATGCTAATAGTAGTTTACTCGCAAGCAATGATAGTAGAAGTTATGATGAAGTTTTTAATAGTTGGCGTGTCTTACTAAAAGACCCTACTAGTGTTAAAAAATTTAAAAATATTCAAGAAATATTAGAAAGAAGTTGGTAGAAATACGTCCTATTTAATCATATAATTCATTACATAAGTTAATGCTAATGAGTAACTTGCGTAAGTAATTTCATTAAATAATATTACATCTATGTGAAAAATTAATTTAAATCAATAAATTATATATGATAAAATTTTGAATAAATTAATTAACTTACGTAACTTAAATATGTTAAAATGGTTATGTAACTTTAATAACTTAGATAAAAGGTGTAACTTATGATAGTTTTAATTGGCGGTGAAAAAGGTGGTTCAGGCAAGAGCTGCTTAGCTCAAAATATTGCAGTTTATTTGCAGAATAGAAATCGAGACATCTTATTGTTAGATGCTGACCCGCAGGGTACAACGACTGACTGGGTAAAAGAGCGGGAGCAAAACCAAATTTCTAAAACACTCCCATCAGTGCAATGCTCAGGTAATATTAGACAAACACTAATTGATTTGTCAAAGCGTTATCAAGATATTGTCATTGATGCAGGTGGTCAAGATTCTGAAGCCTTACGTTCTGCTATGACTGTTGCAACCCATATGTTGTTGCCTTTTAGACCTAAACGTCGGGATTTAAAAACACTGGCACACATGGAAAATCTGGTGAAAATGGCAAAAGCCATCAATCCTAATTTAAAAGCAAAAGCCGTCATGACACAATGTCCAACTTTGCCCAGTCAATTCCAGCGTATCACCGATGCTAAAGATGCTTGTGAATCCTTTAATATTCCAGCTCTTCAAAATTTCACCAGTAATCGTAATATTTATGATGACGCTGATGAAAACGGATTTACAGTATTTGAAGCCAAAGGTGATACAGATGGTAAAGCCAGTGCAGAAATTGTAGCGATTGCCGAAGAGTTTTTAGGAGAAGTATAATGGGTTTAGGTGATTTAAAGAAAAAAGGTTATAACGCTGATATCTCTGTCGATAGTTTTATTGGGGGGGCGAATACCCATTCGCTACAAAAAGAATCGAAGGCTAAATATATTCGCCAAACTTTTTCACTTACTCAAGAAGTCAGTGATCAAATTGATGAATTACTTGTAAAAAGTAGGGTCGCTCGTGCTAATCGTTCGATAATTGTCAAAACAGCGATTCAGCAGCTAAGCTTTCTTTCAGAAGAACAATTAAATTTAGCAGTTCTTGCAACAAAAAATGAAGAAAGTTAAATAACTTAAGTAAGTTATATATTTTAGTAAATGTTATAACTTACTTTTTATGGATAACTTACATAACTTACTCTTGGGAAATAAGTTTATTAAGTTATTAAAATTATCTTGTGATTCTTAGTGGGGATCTAATAAATGGTAAAAAAACAATTTCCTATCGGCATCCAAAATTTAGCCGAACTAAGACAAGGTAACTATTATTACGTCGATAAAACGGCCAAAATCATTGAACTAATTAATACTAGTAAATATATTTTTTTATCAAGACCTAGACGGTTTGGCAAAAGCCTGACCCTTGATACTATTGCTGAAATATTTGCCGGTAACAAGGCGCTATTCACTGGATTATATGCTGAACATCACTGGCAATGGGAGCAATCCTATCCTGTTATTCGCATTAGCTTTGATGGCGGTATAGAAGGTTACGATGACTTATCTCTTGCTTTATCGGACATTTTAACGGCTTTAGAAGAAAGATGGCGTATTACTAATAGCTTAAAAACGATTAGTGGTAGGTTTCAAGCACTCATTCAGCATTGCCATGAAACAACAGGGCAAAAAGTTGTCATATTGATAGATGAATACGATAAGCCGATTTTAGACAGTTTGCAGAATTCAGAAAAATCTATTATTGTCCGTAATCAATTAAGGGATTTTTATTCCGTTATTAAAGGTCAAGATGCCCATATACAATTTGCCATGCTCACAGGCGTTTCTAAATTTAGTAAAATCAATCTATTTTCAGGTTTAAATAATCTATACGATGTTACCTTAGATGAAAGATTCTCAGCACTTTGTGGTTACACCCAATCTGAGCTTGAAAACGTATTCGCTGTAGAATTAGATAAAGTGGATCTTGAAGAGTTAAAAAAATGGTATAACGGCTATAATTGGACAGGTGAAGCAGTCTATAACCCCTTTGACGTCTTACTGTTTTTAAGTAACCCACAAAAGCTCTATAAAAACTACTGGGTAGAAACAGGTAATGCAACCTTCTTAATGGATAAGCTATTAAATGAAAACATCCATATCCATCAACTGATTGGTAGACTTATTGATAGTCAAAACCTATCACAATTTGAAATAAGCGATATCAGTATCATCGCTTTACTATTTCAAACGGGTTATCTCACCATTGATAAAATGCTGTTAAAACCCAGTGTACGTTATACCCTAAAATTTCCCAACATTGAAGTACAACAAAGCTTATCGGAATCACTGCTATTAAAATACATCGCCCATGCCAAAGATGATATGTTACTCAAACAAAGTGAACTTTACGAAGCGATTGTTCAGCATAATCTTGATGGCATTGAAAGCATCATCCAAGCATTTTTTAGTAGCATTCCCCATAACTGGCACAGAAATAATCCGATTGCCAATTACGAAGGCTATTGGGCCAGCGTCTTCTACGCACTGTTTGCCAGTTTAGGCTTTCAAACCATCACAGAAGACGCAACAAGTCTTGGTAACATCGACATGACACTCATCATTGGAGACCACGTTTACATTTTTGAATTTAAAGTCGTGAATGGTAAAAACGCTCAACCACAAGGAACCGCCTTAGCTCAAATACAACAGAAGCGTTATGCTGACAAATACACAACACCCAGTCGTATCATTCATCAGATAGGTATAGAATTCCATAGAGAAACGCATGCTGTAATATTTGATAGGGGAGAAGGGTAAACTAAATATACTTAGCCTAAGCTAAAAATTTTACATCACCTAGGCTATGCTAATCGTAGCGATTTTTATTAAAAACTCATCACTGTTTATCTTCCGTTGCCGTAAAACCACCGACTTCAGGCGGTGGATATAAGGCAACTCCGCAATCATGCTTACACACAGATGGTATTTAGTGCGGTGTATTCTGCTGTTCAATGTACTGGCGTATAATTTCAATTGGAGCACCGCCACAACTACCTGCAAAATAACTAGGCGACCACAACGCTTCTCCCCATAACTGCTCTTTAATAGACGGATATTCTTTTTTACGCAATAACCGACTAGACACGCCTTTCAAGCTATTCACCAAACTAGAAATAGCCACTTTGGGCGGATAAACCACCAGTAAATGCACATGGTCACTTTCACCGTCAAACTCTACTAGTTGCGCCTTAAACTTTGAACAAACTTTCTCAAAGATAACCTGCATGTCGTCTAAAATCTCTTTAGTGAATACTTTTTTGCGGTATTTAGCCACAAAGACCAAATGCACATGAAGATTGTAAACAACGTGCCTACCAAGTCTTAAATCGTTTGACATATATTTAGACCAACTATAGAATATAAAAATCTAATTATACTTGAACCCATGAAAACACTCAAGCTACGCATACGAGATAAACACGCAGACCAATTAAACCGCCTAAGCGGTTCGGTCAATTTCGTGTGGAATTATGTCAATGATTTGAGTTACAGACACCTACAAAAAACTGGCAAATTCTTTAGTGCTTATGACCTAAACGACTACACCAAAGGTAGCGGTGAGTTACTTGGTTTACATTCTCAAACTATTCAAGCCATCAATGAAACCCACACCAAAAGCCGTAAGCAATCCAAAAAAGCTAAATTATCATGGCGAACCAACAACCCAAAATCAAAGCGTAAAAACTTAGGTTGGCTACCATTCAAACAATCCGCCATTAAGCACATTGCCACACACCAAACTGGTAAAAAGGGCTTAAAATCTACCTTACAACTATCTTTAGCCAAAGGGCAAAAGCTAGTCATTGATCTATGGGACAGCTACAACCTTAGCCTATATCAAATCAACACGCTGGAAATTGTCCAAGACAGCCGTAACCGTTGGTATGCCTGTATTACCGTCAAACAATACCCTAAAACTACTTGCGGAATGGGTAGCGTTGGGATTGATTTAGGCTTAAAAGACAGTGCCACCGCCTCAAATGGCGATAAACTACAAATCAAGCAAACGCTCAAATATGCCAAAGCGTTAGCCACCGCCCAACGTGCCAAAAACAAACAGCGTGTCAAAGCGATCCATGCCAAAATCAAACATACACGGCAAGACCTAATCCACAAATTCACCACTCAATTAGTCAAAGACAATGCCCTAATCGTGGTAGGTGACGTTAGAACTACCCAATTTAACAGTAAAAAAGGCAAACTAGCCAAATCGGTTTACGATGCAGGTTGGTTTGAACTCAAAAGGCAACTGAATTACAAATGCGAGAACGCAGGTTGCCGTTTTGAAATCGTGAATGAGAAATACACTACCCAAACTTGCTCGTGCTGTGGCGATATGTCCAGTAGTCCGAAAGGTAGAGCAGGTTTGCGAATAAGAGAATGGACTTGTGCAACGTGTGGCACACGGCATGATAGAGATATTAACGCCAGTCAGAACATTCTTGCGGTTGGGCTTAACCGTCTTGTAGAAGGAATCCCCTCACTTTAGGGAGGGGAGGAAGTCAATAAAGCATAGAATCAATGCATAAACTCTGTTAAGTATTAAACTACTATAAATTTGCTTGATAATCCCGACAACCTATTGTTTTTCGTGAAATTGTAAATCAGCGCCAATTCGGCGCTTTTTTATTTCATTTATTTCACGATAAAGCCAAATAAATCTAAATATGATAAGATATGATAATTATCATTTATCGTGAGAAATTTATCATGAGTTTAATCGGTTATGCTCGAGTATCCACATCGGAAGGAAAACAACTCCTTGACCGTCAAGTTGATGCGTTAACAGAAATCGGCTGTGAGCGAATTTTTGAAGACAAAGCATCAGGCAGTAATTCCCAACGTAAAGGATTGGATGATTGTCTCAACTATTTAAGAAAGGGCGATGTGTTGGTTGTTTTGGATTTGGATAGGTTAGGGCGGTTAGCCAGCGACCTAATCAAACTCATTGATGAACTGGCTGAGAAAGATATTGGTTTTAAAGCCATCAATTCACCGATGGATACCACCACCCCTGCAGGTCGGGCGTTTTTACAAATTCAAGCCGCATTTGCTGAGATGGAACGTAATATTATCCGCCAACGAGTGAAAGAGGGCATTGCTGCAGCTCGGGCTCGCGGACGTAAAGGCGGAAGACCTAGAATCATGACGGCTGAGAAACTTCGCTATACCCAGCATTTAATGGCTGACCAAACTAAAAGTATTCCGGCGATTTGTAGGGAGCTGGGCGATATTCCCAGCAGTACGCTATATCATTATGTAACGGCGAAAGGGGAGTTGAAAAAGGCAGGGTTAGATTTGTTAGCACATGAATAATTATCAGTAAGCATGAGCAAGTTATCTTGACGATTTGGCATTTTACTACTAAGATTTACAAAAATGTATTTACAATACTAAATAGATTGATTTAAAGTAGGCTTAAATGAATTTTTCTTGGGATGAGAATAAGGCTGCCAGTAACTTTGAAAAACATAGTATTAGCTTTGAAGAAGCCATGCTCGTATTTGCTGACCCTTTTCTTTTGATGAGCCAAGATAGAATCGAAAATGGTGAAATGCGATGGCAGAGTATAGGAGAAATTGAAGGCATTGCTGTTATTCTGGTTGCCCATACTTGGTTTGATGATGACGGTGAGGAGTATATCCGTATTATTTCAGCCCGTCCTGCAGATAAAAAGGAGAAAAGACGTTATGAGCAAAATCGTTACTCGAAGTATTGATTTAACCAATCCGCCTAAATTAAGCAAAGAAGCAAAGGCTCGTCTTGCTAAATTAAATGAGGCAGACATTGACTATTATGATATCCCACCGTTGACGGATGAATTTTGGGCGAACGCTGTTAGCAATCCGCTTTATAAGCCAACCAAACAAATCGCCACGGTACGCATAGACAGTGACGTATTGCTATGGCTCAAGTCTCCAGGCAAGGGCTATCAAACTCGGATGAATGCTATTTTAAGACAGGCCATGTTGACTGAGTTGGCAGAAACGCATTAGTCGCCTATGATATCGGCTAGCCCAAGTTTTTGCTTTAAAGCTAGATTTATAAGTTTGTTAGACGCTGTGTAAGCATCCGACCATCCCATCTTTTCCACACATAAGAAATTAGAGATAGTGTCCATGATTAAACAATCGTGGACACGAAGATGATACAAGACACACTAAAAAAACCCAAACGTAAGAACTACAGCGACGAATTCAAAGAATTTCTTGTGCAAGAAGCAATAAGCTCAGGGCGGTCGATAGCGAGTATAGCCAGAGACAATGGCATCAACCAAAACCTATTGCATAACTGGAAACGGCAAAATCGAGCCAAGATAATACAAGCACCCGAGAATACCTTACCTGCTATTACTCACGAGCCTAGCACTCCGTCAAATTTTATTCCCATTACGTTAGACTCACAGCAGAGCTTCAACTCAGCATCACTAGCAATAGCCACCATTCAAAGCGTTCAGCTCCAAATACCCACACGAGACACCTCACCGATTAGACTTAGCATCGAACAAATCGACACCCGTAGTCTTATTGAACTACTGCGGGGCTTACAATGATACAAATCACCCAAATCTGGCTATCGACTACAGCCATGGACATGCGAAGTGGCAGCAACAAACTCATTGCCCACATCATCAAACACCACCAAGGCATCAAGCCGCACTGTGCCTACCTGTTTTACAACAAAACAGGCACACGGCTAAAAGTGCTAGTACATGACGGACTGGGAGTTTGGCTATGTACCCGTCAGCTTGATGACAGCAAATTTCACGGACTTGGTAAACAGCTTAACTTAGCATCTGCTCAAACAGGACTGACTATCAACCAAGAACAATTCAACGCTCTCATTAATGGACTACCTTGGCACAATCTGGGCAAAGACCTACTCACACCCCTAATATAAACAACAGGTGACAGCCTACCCAAACTATGGCAACATACTGCCATGACTGATGCCCATTCACCCGACTTAGCCTACCAACTAGCGCAAGCACTGGCTAAAATTGCCCTGCTTGAGCAACAAAGCGAAGAGATACGTCAGCAAGTGCGTCAACAAGAGCGACAACGATACGAACAACAACTGCGTCAGCTCCAAATCCAAATTGCCCAACTCATCGAAAAACAAAAGCTGCTGATTCATCACTTATTTGGGCAAAAGAGTGAAGGCTTAACCCCAAAGCAAGCACGTCTCAACCAAGAAACTGCCCTAGAAGACCTATCTGCCCTAGAACAAACCCAAAACAACATTCAACATGACCTAAGCCAAGGCCAATCTACCCAATTACAGACTGATGAAACCCCTGACGCTGAAACGTTAGCCACGCAGAGCCAAGCAGAGAACGATAGCAATCAAACTGATACGCCTAAAGCTAAAATCAAACGCGGGCGGCGGATAGTTATCCCTGACAACCTAGAAGTCAGAACTGTCATTCACAAGCCTAAATCAATCACTTGCGATTGTGGCTGTCAAATGCAGCAAATTGGGGAAGACATACAGGACAAACTAGGCTTTATTCCCAAACAGTTTTACCGTGAACGCCATATTTATCCCAAATACACCTGCAAGGATTGCCAATCCCACAATCAAACTCTGGTACAAGCATCGACGCCCGCTCAAATCATTGATAAAAGCATCGCCACCCCTGAGTTACTGGCGCATATCTTGATTAGCAAGTATGCTGACCATCAGCCACTATATCGACAAAACCTTATCTATCAGCGAAGTGGGGTTTATCTATCGGATTCCACCATGGCAGATTGGGTGGGACGCTGTGGTGTAGCACTTGAGCCATTAGTCATGCGTTTACATGACATCCTGTTATCACAGCCAATTCTACATGCGGATGAAACCCCTGTGACGATTATGAAGGTGAATGGTAAATCACCCAAGCAAGGCTATGTGTGGGCGTATGTAACGCCACAGCACAGTAAACTTAAAGCAGTGGTTTATGACTTTGCCGAAAGCAGACGAAATGAGCATCCCAAAGCCTTTTTATCTAAGTGGCAGGGTAAGCTCATTTGCGATGATTACAACGGCTATAAGTTTCTATTTAGTCCATCAAGACAGCAAGGTGTGATTGAAGTCGGTTGTATGGCGCATGCACGGCGTAAGTTTCATGAGCTGCATGTGACAGGGCAAAGTATTGTCAGTGAAGAGGCATTAAACTTCTTTCAACGCTTGTATGCCATAGAGCGTGAAATTGATGAGCTATTTGAGAAAAATGCGCTACCTTCACCCAGAAATGCTCAAACCGTATGGCAAATTAGACAAGCTAAGGCAAAACCCATTGCTGATGCTTTACATCAGTGGCTACTGGAAAACAGGCCGTTAGCTTCTAAGAATTCAGCGATTGCTCGCGCGATTGATTATTGTTTGAAACGTTGGAAAGCGCTTATCCAATACTTGAATGATGGCAGTTTGCCGATTGATAATAACTGGGCTGAGAATCAGATGCGTCCGTGGGCTTTAGGTCGAAAAAATTGGTTGTTCGCTGGTTCTTTGCGAAGTGGTCAGCGCGCAGCGGTGATTATGTCGTTAATTCAGTCAGCTAAGTTAAATGGGTTGGATGCGTTTGCTTATCTGTCTGATGTGCTTAGACGGCTGCCAACCCATAAAGATAAGGATATTGATGAGCTGCTGCCTCATGTGTGGCAATCCCCACAATAGGGAATGGTCGGATGCTTACGACGCTGTTTGATATACGGGTTAATATATGAAAACAGGGGCTTTTTGCGTAAGCATCCGACCATCCCATCTACCACCATTCTAAAAAATACGAGATAGTGCCCACTAAAAAATGAAGTGGGCACTAGAATGGCACAAATAGACATAACCAAACCGAAGCGACGAACGTACAGCAAAGAGCTCAAAGCCTATCTCGTAGAACAAGCCTTAACAGGCGAACGCTCGATAGCGAGGCTAGCTCAAGGTCATGGCATTAACCCAAACTTATTGCAGAAATGGATAAAAGCTGCCAGAGACGAGAAAATCGCAGCAACTCAACCATTAGCCAACCCAAACTTCGATATTAACCTCATTGAACATGAGCCTGTCTTTCTGCCTATCACCCTGCAATCTAGAAGCCATCACGAACAAACACCACAAGCAACTGCCTTAGCTCAAACCATCACAGGCGTAGAACTACAAATTCCCAGCCATAACGGGACGCCCATAAAACTCACCATCGACTAAATTGACAATTACAGCCTTATTGAATTACTGCGGGGGCTACAATGAACCCCCTTATCAACCCCCAACAAATTTGGCTATCCACCACTCCCATGGACATGCGAAGTGGCAGTAATAAACTACTCGCCTTCATCCTACAGCACCACCCAGGCATCCGCCCAAACTGTGCCTACCTATTTTACAACAAAGCAGGCACCCGGCTAAAAATACTCATCCATGACGGCCTGGGCATATGGCTATGCACCCGAGCACTGGATGATGGCAAATTTCACGGACTTGGCGAACGTCTCATGCGACATCACAGCCTAACCAACCCAACCACAGGACTTACCATTAGTCATGAGCAATTTAACGCCTTGGTTAGTGGACTGTCTTGGCATAACCTAGGCAAAGATATACTCACCCCGCTTACCTGACTTTAGCATAAAGCCGCTAAATCTCAACTATCACCGCCTATTTACTGACAATGCAGAGCGGTTATGGCAAACTCATACCATGACCACCGCCCACCCATCCGACCCAACTGCGCCAAGCTATGCTGATTTATTAGCCCAAAACGCTCGGCTTCAACAGCAGCTTGACGCACAAAAACAACATTACCAACAGCAAGCAGCGCAACTCAAACAGCAATACCAACAACAAATGGACGCTCAAAGGCAGCAATACGAAGCTAAGCTTGCTCGCATTAACCAAGAGCTCACTGACGCCATCACCAAACAGCAACGTCTTATCCATCGGCTGTTTGGGCAAAAAAGCGAAGGCTTAACCCCCAAACAAGACCACCTAAACAAAGAAACCGCCCTAGAAGACCTAGCCTTGCTTGAACAAGCCCATGACAACTTCTTAGCCAATCTTAGCGATGACGAGCGAGCCAAACTGGTTGCTAGCAAGCCGATTGATACGCAAGAAAAAGGCACACAATCAGAAACACCAACCAAACCCAAACGACAAAAACGCCTCGTTATCCCTGACAACCTCGACATTCACACCATCATCCACGAACCACCGTCAACCACCTGTGAATGTGGCTGTCAAATGACGCAAATTGGTCAAGATGTTCAAGACAAACTCGGCTTTAAGCCAAAGCAGTTTTACCGAGAGCGTCATGTTTATCCTAAATACATTTGCCGTAACGCTGAGTGTAACCGTGAAAAGCTGGTTCAAGCCAAAACCGACGCCCAAATCATCGATAAAAGCATTGCCACGCCTGCGCTACTGGCTCATGTGCTTATCAGTAAATACGCTGACCATTTACCCCTGTATCGCCAAAGCCTGATTTATCACCGTAGCGGGGTGTATTTATCTGATTCAACCTTGGCAGATTGGGTGGGACGTTGTGGGGTACAGCTTGGGTTTTTAGTTAATCGCTTACGCCAGATGATACTTACCCAACCGATTCTGCATGCCGATGAAACCCCAATAAAGGTGTTAAATGGCTATGGGGTAAAAGACGTGAAAGGCAAACTAAAGCAAGGCTATGTGTGGGCGTATGTGACCCCAAAGCACAGCCCAATCAAAGCGGTGGTGTATGATTTTGCCCAAGGTCGGGGTAGTGAGTATCCCAATGCTTTTCTGCAGGGCTTTAAGGGCAAGCTTGTTTGCGACGGCTATAACGGCTATAAGCCATTATTTGGGCGAGGGGTGATTGAAGTGGGTTGTATGGCCCATGCTAGGCGTAAGTTTCATGAGCTTCATGTGACAGGGCAGAGTCTTATTAGCATTGAGGCATTAGAACTGTTTCAAACCCTGTATGCCGTTGAACGGGAGATTGATGAGCGGTTTGAGAAAAACCAAACCCCACTGCCCAGAGATGCTCAAATAGTTAGGCAAGTCAGGCAAGAGAAGGCAAAACCAGTTGCGGATAAACTTTATGCGTGGTTACAACAGAAACGCTTAGGCACGACTAAGAATGCCAGTATTACTAAGGCAATTGAGTATTGTTTGAAACGCTGGACGGCGTTAACTCACTATTTGGATGATGGCAATTTGCCGATTGATAATAATTGGGCAGAGAATCAGATGCGCCCTTGGGCTCTCGGGCGTAAGAATTGGTTGTTCGCAGGGTCGCTTGAGAGCGGTCAGCGGGCGGCTAGTATTATGTCGCTTATCCAGTCAGCTAGATTGAATGGTCTTGACCCGTATGCGTATTTGGCAGATGTGTTGAGTCGTCTGCCGACGCATCCTGATAGCCAGATTGATGAGCTGCTACCACATGTCTGGATACCACCTCAATAGGGGTATGGTCGGGGGCTTACCTTTTTGCCCCTGTTTTTTTGCTCAAAATAAAAGGTCTAAAAAACCAACGTTTTTTAGACACCTTGACCTTTATCAATTTTAAAAATACTCGACTAAATTCCTTAACGTACTATTTTCTCCGAATTCTGGGGTAACCCCTAACATAGGTATTAATTCTGCAAATGGAATGTATCTTGTTAGAACTGCATTTATATTTATTTGTTCATGCACCTCGATACTTATTTCTAATATGCAGACTGCTTACCCCAATCATAAATACCGCGTTTGTAAGCATAAATCAGCATGATTAAGCCGGCGATAATCATCGGCGCGCTTAAGATTTGCCCTTTGGTCATCCAACCTAATAATATGAATCCTTGGTCAGCATCTGGCTGGCGGAAGAATTCAATGATAAAGCGGCTGATGCCATAGCCTAGTAAGAATACAGCGGAGGCAGCCATACGTGGACGTGGTTTTGATGAATACCACCATAAGAATATAAATAGCAGCAGACCTTCGGCAAAGGCTTCATATAGCTGTGATGGATGACGAGGCAATATGTATTGACCATTGACTTCAATCATCAATTCTTGCAATTGTGGATTGCTCTGTAATTGCTCCATATCAAACGCCGCGGCTTGCGGAAAGTAGGTCAGCCAGTTATAGCCACCGTCTGAGACACGACCCCATAATTCGCCATTGATATAGTTGCCGATACGCCCAAACAGTAAGCCGGTTGGTACACAAGGAACGATAAAATCGAATACTTGAAAGGTAGTCTTTTTATATTTACGGGCAAAGAACCACATACCTAGCATGACGCCGATAAAGCCGCCGTGGAAAGACATACCGCCTTCCCAGACTTTTAATATATAGGCAGGGTTTTGGAGTAATTCACCGAACTGATAAAACAGCACATAGCCAATACGACCGCCTAAGATGACACCAAGCGCGCCATAAAAGACTAAGTCAGAGACCATGTCGGTGGTCCAATTGTCGCGTTTGGTACTGCGATACCAAGCCAAACCGTAAGCGGCAGCAAAGGCTAGCAAATACATTAGCCCATACCAGTGCACTTCCAATGGACCCAAGGAAAGCGCTACGGGATCATACTGAGGATGAATCATCATAAAGGCATCATAATTATTGGTAATAGAATGTATGAAATAGGCTTATATAAGAAATTTTTTGTCCAACAATTGAAAAGTACAACTATCGCAAGTCAGAATCTCATCTTATGGATAGAGAGACCTTCCAAGTAAACTCGCCTTCGACCTAATCTGAGCGGTTCATAGACAGTATGAAGGTATTTACTACCTGGCAATCAACAACTTTACAGCAACCTCAAAAAGACACTCATCTTTGATAGTAATACTAACTTTGCCATTATGAGCATTGGCGATAGCTTGCACAATAGATAAGCCTAAGCCTGTTCCTGAATGCATCGTATTCGTTTTATCATGACGATAGAATCGCTCAAACAGTTTATCGGCTTCAATCTGATTTAATGGTTTGTCTAGACGGTTGGTCATAGTTATTCTTAACCAGAGCTGCTCTGGGGATTGAATATCGTCTTTTGGCGCATTAAGCGAGGTGCTTGAAGTGAGGACAGTAGCGGATATCATAATAGTGCTATTACTAGCCGCATAATAAATCGCATTTGACATCAGGTTGGCAAACAGCCGTTGCAATAAGCCTTTATCACCTAGTACTGTTTTAAAATCACCCGATTTTTCAAAGATTATCTCACGATCCTCAGCAATCATCTCATAATAATCTATAAGCTTTGTGATCAAGCTCTCTATATCGACATGACTGATTTGCGAATCACTCAGCTCTTTTTGAGTTTTTGCCAGTAATAACATATCGTTAATCATGGCGGATAACTGCTTTAACGTATCATGCTGATGATGCAATTGCTCAATGTATTCGTCGTTTTCTCTTGGCTTAGTTAACATGACTTGCGTTTGCGTACTCAGCGTCGCTATTGGCGTACGTAGCTCATGGGCGATATTGTCTGAAAACCGTGATAATGATTCAAAGTTACTTTCAAGCTTGACCATCATAGAATTATAAGACTCCGTTAGTGGACGTAATTCTAACGGCATATCGCCAACCACAATTCTTTCATCTAACCTTTGAAGATTAATGCCTTTCATCTTTTGTACGATAGTAGCTAGGGGAGCAAAACCCCAGTGTACACTTAGTGCTGCTACTGAAACCAATAATAAGGTAATGGCGATAAGTATCAAGCTCAGCTGGCGATTAAACTGGACAAGATATTGATGATGCACATCGATAGGTAGAGCAATAAATGCCAAAACCTCTTGATGTGTAACGATAATGGCTCGGTAATGCCTATTATTTATCTTGATCATAAACTGCTGATCGCGATAGTCCTGCAATAGTTGTAACAAGCTAAAATCTGCCGGTAGATCATTGATGAAATTACTGGGATTGCTGGACAATAAATTGCCGTTTTTGTCTGATATTAACGTTTTTAAATCATAGTCTAACCAAGAAGAATGTGGATGATTGACATCAATTAGCGCTTGCGACTTTGACACTGTAAAAGGTTCTATGTGATCGTTAAAATTCACCATGCGTTTACGCAGGTTAAAAGCTGCATGGGTAATAATCTCTGAGTCCATTTGCTCAAAGTGCTCGTTAACAGAGCGCTGAACCCATATATAAATAACAACTTGAGAGATAACAACAAATATTGTCAGTAAAAAAACAGTACGCCATAACAAAGGCCAGCGTCGATTCTTAAATTTATCTCTCATTTTATTTTAGATCATCTTTGTTGGTGTCATCGTCGCCCATGCTACTGTCTGCTCCGACATTCAGTGGCTCTAATCGATAGCCCATACCGCGTACTGTGTGAATAAGCTTGGTGTCAAAACCATCATCGATTTTTATCCGTAGCCGCCTTATAGCGACGTCAATGACATTTGTATCACTGTCAAAATTTATGTCCCATACTTGTGAGGCAATCACAGTGCGTGGCAGTACCTCACCTTGACGTTCTAAGAAAAATTGTAATAAAGCAAATTCTTTAGCAGTCAATTTTATATTAGTGTTGCCTCTATATACAGTGCGTTTAGCAATATCCATTTTTAGGTCAGCTATATGTATGACAGAGCTTTTATAGTCTGATTGATTGGCACGCCGCAATAGGCTTTTTATTCGGACAATTAGCTCGGCAAAAGCAAAAGGTTTGGTCAGATAATCATCGCCACCAATTTCAATGCCCTTAATCCGATCGCTTAAATCATCTTTAGCGGTTAAAAATAAAACAGGCGTATGCTTTCCAGCAGCACGGTAGCGCTGTATCAGCTCAAAGCCGCTGACGTCAGGCAGCATCACATCCATCACCACCACACTAAAATCTTCAGTCATTAACGCATGATAGCCATCTAAACCTGTCATGTGATGATCCACGATGAAACCGGCCTCAGTTAAGCCTTTCTTAATATATTCTCCAAGGTTTTTCTCATCTTCTACTAACAGTACTTTCATCGTTGCTTACCTTTATATCATTATAGTTGTCAACAGCGTATCACTAACATTGTTAGCTTATCAGCCATATATTTATCAGGAACCCTTGTTATAACAGTGTTCTTTGGATAGAGACAGATGCTGGTATTTGGTTTTAATGACAAGAAGATGACAATATTAGGCTGTCCCTAACAAACTTGTAATATCCGTGCCATCTAGCTGTCAGCCACCATTTAGTATTCTAAATCAACACCGCATAGAGGTTTGTCTCTGATACAGACCATCTCTACGAGCAACATTTGCAGTCTGAAAAGTATTTTTTGAAAAAATATGGTAGCGATCGTGATACAAATGCTGAAGCCATATTAAATGAATATATCGCGCATTAAAATCTAAAGCGGTGAGAATGACAGCATTGTAATCTTAACGTCATCTACCAGTCAGAATGATTAATATATCATTTAGGCTAGTTTAACAGCTATTGAACTCAATAGTCTTTAATCCAAACAATAGGAGTTAATCATGTCACAATTTAAATTACTGTCTAAATCAATCGCAATGACGGCCATCGCTCTTGTCGTATCGACCTCAGCTATGGCGCATGATCCAAAAATGCATGCTAAAGAAGATCAAATGAACTGTGAAAAGATGAAAAAGCATATGGATATGATGGGAAAAATGGATCATAGCAAGATGGATATGAAAGATCCTGCTATGAAAGCAATGATGGCTAACATGGGTAAAATGAAGCAAATGTACCAAAAACACTGCGTTACTAACGACAGTAAATCTTAAAAATTTTAGCTCTGTTAAATAGCAGTCAACACTTAACGGAAATAAATTTTTAGGAAAACATATGAAATTTTTATTGGGTGCGCTCTTTACTGTATTTGTGGCAATCGTTAGCGTGTTTGCGATTGTTACCAGTGGCGTTGTCTATGTGGGAGCTGACCAAGAGCATAGCCCAATGATTTTTAGCTTTTTGGAAACCGCTCGCAATCGTTCCATAGCAAATGCCAGTAAAGATATTGTGGTACCAGATTTAGAGAAGGTCGATATCAGCTCTGGGGGCGCGGACTATAAGGATATGTGTGCAGGCTGTCACTTATCTCCGGGAGTGGACAAAACTGACTTTAGCGAAGGCTTATATCCAAAGCCACCTAACTTCACTAAGGCTGAGATCGTCAAACGTTATCAAACAGAAGACGGTGCAAAGCAAAGCTTTTGGGCAATCAAACACGGAATTATGGCTTCGGGAATGCCTGCATGGGGCGCCTCTCATGATGACGCTAGAATGTGGGCAATGGTTGCTTTTATCAGATCGTTACCTAAATTAGATGAAGCTCAGTACACGATGCTAACCACTAGGATAGATGACGATATGATGGACGTGTCATTTGATGGTGATATGAATATGTCGGATGATGGATCTGGAATGCAGCATTAATACTTTCTAGATATGAAAGCCTCCTAACTCACGGTTGTCGCTATCACCAATGTAGTACTAAACAGTGCTACATTTAATGTTTTTAGTTAAGTACATAAGAATTCAAATATAGGGTGTAAGTTTTTAGAATAGCGAGCATAACAATAGACGTTTAGGATTAATTTAATGAGACATTACACACATGTGTTTTCTAATGGACATAACTGGTTATCCGGTCGTGTCCTTTTATTGGTGGTGACATCGTCACTCTCGTTAACGCTAGCCGCTTGCAGCCAATCTAATATCAGTGGCTCTGATTCTCAACCAGTAAAGGTTGAACAGTCTGCTGCCCAGAATGCACAAGTACAGAATGAAAGTTCTGCTCCTGCAAATGCTCCCGTTAACAGCTCGTCATCATTACTCAAAAACGTCTCAGCCACGGTTTATAAAGATGCCAACTGCGGCTGCTGCAAAGAGTGGGTAGGCTATGCAGAAGGTAATGGATTAAACGCAACCACGCACGATGTTGCAGATCTATCCTTATTTAAGGAGCGTTATGGCGTACCACAGCAAATGCGTTCTTGTCATACCACCGTTACCACCGACGGTTTTGTCTTTGAAGGGCATGTCCCTGCTAAACACATGGCTGAATTCTTAGCAAATCCTCCTGCACAAGCTATTGGACTTGCTGTACCGAGTATGCCGGTTGGTAGCCCCGGTATGGAGTATGAAGGTAAATTCATGCCTTATAAGGTAATGCAACTTAACAAAGACGGCACCACAGAAGTCTATGCTGCTATTGAGTCTCCTCAGCAGCAGCTGTAGTGTTGGCTTAGATGTGAATAGATTCTATTAAATATCGAAATATTATAACTATAAGCTTAACCACCATCTCTCAAATTAAATTAGGTCATCATTATGAATAAACAGAACATACTGAACCGCCGACGTTTTTTAACCGGATCCTCTGCTGTCCTTGGTGCCTCCTTGATGCCGACTATTGCTAGTAGCGCATTGGGACAATCGAGTCGCTCAGGCAGTCAGGGCGCTACTATTAATAGTGATCAAAACGTTCATAAAGTACCTGTATTGACAGGGAAAGAGTTTGATTTATACGTCAGTAAACAGTCCGCTATTGTGAACGGCAAAAAGAGCATGGCGACGCTCATCAATGATTCACTACCAGCACCGACGCTAAAAATGCGTGAAGGCGATACGGTGGTGATACGTGTTCATAATCAGATGGATGAATCAACCTCTATCCATTGGCATGGACTACTAGTACCGTTTGAGATGGATGGGGTGCCGGGCATTAGCTTTGATGGCATTCCTGCGAACAGCACCTTTACTTATAAATTCAAATTAAAACAATCAGGCACTTATTGGTATCACTCACACAGTGGGTTCCAAGAACAAACCGGTATGCTGGGTGCCATTGTGATTGAACCTAAAGGGCGTGAGCGTCATCCTATCGACGAAGACCATGTGATCGTGCTTAGTGATTGGACCAGCCGCAACCCGCATAATCTCTTGAAGCTGCTCAAACAGCGCGCCGACTTTGATAACTATCATCTACCAGACTTCAAAAAACTGCTTGCTGATATTGCTAAAACAGATCTGAAAACCGCGTTTGATGAGCGCAAAATGTGGAATCAGATGCGCATGATGCCCACTGATTTTACGGACTTGTCGGGTGAAAAAACCTTTACCTACCTTATCAATGGCAAAACGACCGCAGCTAATTGGGCACAAATCGTCAAAGCAGGACAGCGCGTTAAATTACGCTTTATCAATGCCTCAGCACAAACTATCTTTGATGTGCGCATACCCGGTCTCAAAATGACTGTGGTGGCAACCGATGGCATTGATGTCGCCCCAGTTGCGATTGATGACTTTCGCATTGGCGTGGCTGAAACCTATGATGTCATTGTCACCCCGACCAAAGATGCGCATACCATATTTGCCCAAAACATAGACCGTTCGGGCTATGTCGCAGCAACGCTTGCCACCAAAGAAGGTGCTCGTGCGGCAACGCCTGCTATGGACAAAATTGAATGGCTCACCATGGCAGATATGATGGGTGCTATGGGTGCTAATGGTTATAAAGCTAAGCACGCTAAAACAGAATATGACTTTAAGTCTGATATGCGTGTGGACAGTCCACGTATGAACCTTGACGATCCAGGTATCAACCTGCGCAATATTAATAGAGAGGTATTGAATTATAGTCAGCTACGCTCTGTCGATGAGGCAATATTTGCGGAGCAGCGCAAGCCTACCCGAGAGATCGAGCTACATTTAACCGGTAACATGGAGCGCTATATTTGGGCGTTTGATGGGGTTAAGTTCAGTGAGGCCACGCCGGTCAATATCAAGCCGGGTGAGCGCGTGCGTATTACCTTAGTCAATGACACGATGATGAATCATCCGATGCATTTACATGGGATGTGGAGCGATTTGCGCATGCCTAACGGTGAGTTTCAGGTGCGCAAGCATACTATGATGGTGCAACCAGCTCAAAAAATTAGCTTTGATGTCACAGGAGAAGCTGGTCGATGGGCATGGCATTGTCATCTGCTCTATCATATGGAAGCCGGTATGTTCAGAGAAGTGGCGGTCGTTTAAGCAAATCTTTGGTTGATAGGTGAGAGATGAGATGAAAATACATAAAGTGGGTTTACGGTTCGCTGGGGTATCATCATTGGTATTACTAGCATCATCATTTGCTAGTGCTGCTGACCCTGCCACTGCTAAAAAAGACATGACTATGTCAGATATGGACCATAGTAGTATGGACATGTCGGATATGGATCATAGCAAAATGGATATGTCTGGTATGGACATGTCGGATATGGATCACAGTGGCATGGATATGTCAGGTATGGACCATGGCAGCATGGATATGTCAGGTATGGACCATGGCAGTATGGATATGTCAGGCATGGACCATGGCAGTATGGATATGTCAGGCATGGACCATGGCAGTATGGATATGTCAGGTATGGACCATGGCAGTATGGATATGTCAGGCATGGACCATGGCAGTATGGATATGTCAGGCATGGACCATGGCAGTATGGATATGTCAGGTATGCAAGGTGGTAAAGCTCCAGCTGATGCTCGCAGTCCTGACTATTCAAACGGCGTTCCCTATGGACGCTATGGTCAGCCTATGATGATGGATGATATGCCGTTATGGGGTGTTTCTGTACAACAGTTGGGCTATCAGTTTGATGACGATCAGATTAACTATGAGGTGGATGCTTGGTATGGAAAAGATGAGCGACGCCTAGCTGTACGCAGCGAAGGTAGTGTTCAGACTAAGGACGATAAAAAAATTGATAGTCTGACCTCACTGGCTTATTGGAAGCCGCTAAGTATTTTTTGGAATGGTGAAGCAGGTGTCGCTTATGATACCAAAAACGATAAGGCTGCCCTTATGGCGGGTATCGTAGGTACTGCACCATACTTTGTTGAAACAGATGCAAGAGCCTATCTCTATACTGATGGTCAAGTACGTCTTGACTTAGGTACGGCATATGAGTGGCGTTTGACTCAGCGTTGGGTTGTCAGACCAGAAGTAGGGCTGAAAGCCTTTAGTAAAGACGATACTGATAACGGTATTGCTAAAGGGTTCAATGATTTTGACGCTGAAGTTAGATTAATGTACGAGACTTTAAATCGTCAACTTGCACCTTACGTCGGTGTGAGCTATGAGACGGCTTTAGGCGATGCTCGAGATTTGCGCCGTCAAGAAAATAAATCGGTTGATAGCAGTAGTTTGACTGCGGGGGTTACATTCTGGTTCTAACATTATTAAAATAATAAGGGGTATATTATGAATACTTCAAATCAAGGTAACATGAATCATCAACAGGGCATGAATCCTTATGTGAAGTTCACTTTGATGATTCTGACGTCTACGATTGTAATGTTTATCATGATGTATTTTAATACCTATCAGCTGGATCATGTTTATTTTAGTGAGACCCGAGCTTATATGGCATTATATATGGGCGCAGTCATGGCGATTATCATGCTCGCCTTTATGAGCAATATGTATAAAAAGACTAAGATTAATTTACTGGTTTATGGAATAAGTGTAGTAATGTTTGCTGTAGGTATTTGGGGCGTGCGCTCTCAAGCAACGGTTGATCAAGTCGATTGGATGCAAGCCATGATACCTCATCACTCGATTGCCATTTTGACGAGCTCAAGAGCAGATATTGAAGACCCTAGAGTACAACAGCTCGCTGACGATATTATTAAAGCGCAAAAGCGTGAAATCGCTGAGATGCAAGCGCTTATTGAAGAGCTCGAATAGACGGCTATATATAGAGGTATGGCAAGCTAAGAAATTGATTATGAAAAAATGGTGATACCTAGTATCAGCGCTATAGTCTTCGCTGGTATCTTTACCTTAAAAGGACAGATTGCACAGATAATTAATGTGATTTTTTACCTACCCCTTCAACTGCAGTAACTGCTCTTTGTTTTACTGTTCTTATTTCAAAACCTCTTATTCCTATATCGAAATGTTCAATATCTGTCGATTGCTATTTTTGAGTGATAGTGCTTTAAGAGTTGTACTTATTATCAATATTTATTGTCTTCAAGGAGTGGTTTTATGAAACATATTGCCGATGAAAAATCTATCAAAGGTGGTCAGTACGATAAAGTACCGGAAAATTATAGCGGTACGGTCTATATTTGTCCTATGCATCCAGAAGTAAGAGATGTTGAAAAAAGTGACTGCCCAATATGTGGCATGTTTCTTAAACCTGAAGACGAGGTTGCTGAATCCAACAACCATGAAGATAGTCATGCGCATTGTCATGGAGCGGATGCTAATAATAGTAATGAGGTAAATTCTGTCGAAGACGATAAGTACGACAAGATACCGGAAAATTATAGCGGTACGGTCTATATTTGTCCTATGCATCCAGAAGTAAGAGATGTTGAAAAAAGTGACTGCCCAATATGTGGCATGTTTCTTAAACCTGAAGACGAAGTTGCTAAAGATGATAGTCACGCTAGCTGTCATGGAAAGGATACTGATAGTAGCGGAGTAAAATCTGTTAAAGGCGGTAAATACGATAAAGTACCTGCTGATTACGATGGCACGGTATATACCTGTCCTATGCATCCTGAAGTGAGAGACGTTAGAAATAGCGGTTGTCCGATATGTGGTATGGCGCTTGAGCCCGAAACGCTTACTATCGGTGAAGAGGACACCTCAGAGCTTGACGACATGACTCGTCGTTTTTGGATATGTACCGTGTTGACTGTACCGCTATTAATATATGTTATGAGCGGTATGTTTGGAGTTGACTTTAGTCAGTATGGTATACCTTCACAGGTTTTACAATGGGCTGAGTTGGTGCTTGCGACACCTGTAGTGCTTTGGGGGGCCGCCCCGTTTTTCGTTCGTGGCTGGCAGTCTATAAAAAGCCGCAATCTAAATATGTTTACCTTGATTGCGATAGGCGTAGGCGCTGCTTATGTTTTTAGTATTGTCGCGACCTTTTTTCCCAATATTTTCCCAGACAGTTTTAGAGACGCTAGTGGTCAAGTCGGAGTCTACTATGAAGCAGCAGCTGTCATTGTAACCTTAGTATTGTTGGGTCAAGTATTAGAGCTCAAAGCCAGAAGCCAAACTTCAGGTGCGATTCGAGCATTGCTTGAGCTAGCTCCACCGACTGCAAGACGTGTTGACGAAAACGGAGAAGAGATCGAAGTCTCGCTTGATGAGGTTGTCAGTGGCGATAAGTTACGGGTTAGACCAGGTGAGAAGTTGCCCGTAGACGGTACAGTGATCGATGGTAATAGTAATGTTGATGAATCAATGGTAACGGGTGAACCAATCCCTGTATCAAAAGTAGCAGGAGATACAGTGACTGGTGGTACGGTAAATGGCACCGGAACGCTATTAGTCGAAGCGGTCAATGTTGGAGCAGATTCAGTATTATCTAAAATTGTACAAATGGTTGCTGAAGCCCAGCGTAGCCGCGCACCTATACAGAAATTGGTAGATAAGGTAGCTGGGTGGTTCGTACCGATCGTGCTTATTTGCTCCGTCATTACCTTTATTGTCTGGGCGATATTTGGCCCTGAGCCCGCTATGGCCTATGCTTTGGTTAACGCGATTGCGGTACTGATTATTGCTTGTCCTTGTGCCCTTGGTCTAGCCACGCCGATGTCCATTATGGTTGGTACCGGCAAAGGCGCGCAAAACGGCGTCCTCATCAAAAATGCTGAAGCGTTAGAGAGTATGGAAAAAGTCGATACCATTGTCGTCGACAAGACCGGAACACTGACCGCTGGTAAGCCCGAGCTTACCGCAATTGATGCGCAGGTAGGTCAAGATGAAGACGAGTTCCTCGCATTGGTAGCCTCAGTAGAAAGCGCTAGCGAGCATCCTTTAGCAGAAGCTATCGTTAGAGCAGCTCAAGAAAGATCACTCATTATTCCTAAAGCTACTGACTTTAATTCGACTACTGGCGAAGGCGTACAAGCCGTGGTCGATGGTAAGAAAGTCGCTATTGGTAACTCTAAGCTTATGGAAAGCCTAAATAGTTTTGATAATGAGCTGTCCACTAAAGCTGATGTCCGTAGAAAAGACGGTGAAACGGTAATGTTTGTGGCTATAGACGGTAAAGCTGCTGGTATTATTTCAGTTGCTGACCCTATTAAACCAAGCACTAAAGAGGCTATTTCACTGCTTCATGACGCAGGTTTAAAAGTTGTGATGCTAACCGGTGACAACGAAAAAACCGCGCAGGCAGTCGCCAATAAACTAGGTATTGATGAAGTTTATGCGGATGTCTCACCAGAGGATAAAAACCGTATCGTCAAAGAAATGCAAGACAGCGGTAAATTGGTCGCTATGGCGGGTGATGGTATCAACGACGCACCAGCGCTAGCGCAAGCTAATGTTGGTATCGCTATGGGAACCGGTACCGATGTGGCGATGGAGAGTGCGGGCATTACCCTGCTAAGAGGTGATTTAATGGGCATTGCCAAAGCTTATAAGCTTAGCCACGCCACCATGCGCAATATCAGACAGAATCTGTTTTTTGCCTTTATCTACAATGCACTTGGTGTCCCTATTGCCGCAGGTGTGCTCTATCCCATATTTGGGATTCTGCTCAGTCCGATGATAGCAGCGGCAGCGATGAGCTTGTCGTCATTCTCGGTGATTGCTAACGCGCTGCGATTGCGCCGTTTGAAACTATAATTCTGGTACGGTAAAAAGTGTTCTAAAGCACACTAACACATACTGGTCTAAACAAGATCACAAAATATAAGGATACCGTTATGGGCAGCTTTTCTATTACACATTGGCTGATTTTATTGGTCGTAGTGGTGGTCGTATTTGGTACTGCCAAGCTTAAAAATGCAGGTAAAGATTTAGGCGGTGCGGTGAAGGGTTTTAAAGAAGCGGTCAAAGATGAAGAACCCGAGAATGCTCGCAAAAATCATGTGCTTAGCCATGAAAATAGTACGCCAGCTGCAAGTAATGATTTAAATACGCGTGTAGGTAATCAGGCTGATGATATGGAAATCAGCCCTATTTCCACTGATGACCAGCCTAAAGTATGAAGCGCGCCGCTTATAAATAGCGGCACTAAGTAGTCTATTAATATATGTGACTGTTATGTTTGATATTGGGTTTTCCGAATTACTCTTGTTTGGCGTCATTGCTTTAATCGTATTGGGCCCAGAAAAACTGCCGCAAGCCGCACGTACCGCTGGGCAATGGTATGCCAAACTGCGCCGTACAGTATCCACCCTACAATCTGAAATAGAAGCTGAGCTTGATCTAGCTGAAACACGTCAACAAATGCAAAATGAACTTGCGAAAATCCGTCAGACCGAGTCGGATATGAAGCGCGAATTAGCAGAAATGCGTGGCAGTATGCAAAAGTTTGAGCAGTCACAGAACCAAAGCCTAGACGCTTCACATCAGTCAATCACCCCTTATGATAAAGACCATCAACAGAATACTACCTCCTCGTTCATTAAACAGGAGGCGGATCAGTGAGCCTATTTAAACGGCAAAAAAGTCGACAAGAAAAAATAACAGATATAGAGTTTGAGGCGCCAACAGATACAACACAGAATAGTGAGTCTGGAGATACGTTAGGTACGCTTGGCGATATGCCTATTACCGGACATTTAATCGAGCTGCGTACGCACTTAATAAGAATATGCGTGGTCGTCTTAATTATATTCTTAGTATTGGTGGGATTTTCACGCGAGCTTTATAATCTTTTATCAGACCCATTAGTGGCGCAGTTACCCATCAATTCGACCATGATTGCCACTGATATAACGTCAAACTTTATGGCACCCATTCGCTTAACGATATTCGTCGCCGCATTTTTAGCAATGCCTTATATCCTGTATCAAATTTGGTCATTTGTAGCTTCCGGCTTATATAAAAAAGAGAAGAAAATTGCCATTCCTGTACTGCTATCTTCGATATTTCTATTTTATGCGGGTGTTGCTTTTTCCTACTTTGTCGTACTCAAAGGGGTATTGAAATTTTTTATTATGTTCGCTCCGCAGAACGTTATACCAATGACCGATATTGACAGTTATCTGAGCTTTACCCTCAAGCTATTTATGGTGTTTGGACTGACTTTTGAGATTCCAGTGGTTACCTTATTGCTGATAATGGCCGGAATCGTTTCTACTCAAATTTTAGAAGATAAGCGTCGTTATATCATAGTCGGCTGTTTTGGGATCGCCGCGGTAGTGACACCGCCTGATGGTGTATCAATGCTGTTGTTGGCGATTCCTATGTGGCTATTATTTGAGCTGGGTTTACTCTTAGCAAAGATATTAATTAAAAATGAACGAAATAATGATTTAGTCTCAGGGAATGAAACATTAGAAAGTAGCTAGCACTACTTAAACACGCCAAGAACCTTTTTTACTTTTTACTTTTTACTAGAGTATGTCAGCGTGAGTACTCTACTTAGCGACGGACTCTAAATGGAACACCCAACTAATAACAACGAAAAAAATGACGGTCTTGCAAATCGACTTAACCAAGAGTGCTACTGCATTACCCTTGATCGTAAAGCGCTTAATACAAGCCTTCAAGATCAATTGGTAGAAACTAGAAACAATCCAATAGGAGCGAACGAGCTTAATAAGCTTTTTTCAGCAACACCCGTGTTCGTTCCCAAAACAGAGATAGAGGCGATGGAGCGAATCGTCAGGGCTATCGAGTCAGCTGCCGAACTGCCATTGTATCAAGAGCAAGTGCTGTCGTGGGCACCAGAAATAGCTGCTTTCGACCCAGGCCCAATAGGGGCCCTCATGGGTTATGACTTTCACTTGGGTAGCGATGGACCTCAGCTCATCGAGGTCAATACTAATGCCGGTGGCGCATTTCTGAATGTGTTGCTCGCTCGCGCACAAAAACGCTGTTGCAACCCCTCAGAGCAAAGCGCTGCAACCAATCAAATGCTAGATAGGTTCGAGGAAGCAGTGTTTGACATGTTCAAACAGGAATGGCAGCGACAGTCCGCTGTTGCTATGCCCAATCGGATAGCCATTGTGGACAATGACCCCGAGAGTCAGTTCATGTTCTTAGAGTTTGAGTTAGCCTGTCAACTGCTCCAAGCTAGAGGTATTGATACTGTGATACTTGATCCCTCTGAACTCGAGTATATCGACGGTACGTTAACAGCCCATGGCCAGAAAATCGATATGATTTACAATCGGCTTGTCGACTTTGCATTTGAGGACCCTGACCATGTATTGCTTAAGCAGGCTTATTTAGAGGGTGCTGTGGTAGTGACACCCAATCCCCGCGTACATGCTATGTTGGCCAATAAGCAAAACCTGACATTGCTATCAGACTCCCAAATATTGCGCTCTTGGGGTCTGGATGAGGCTGCAGTGGAGTGCCTCGAAAGGTCTGTACCGAGGACTAAGATTGTATCAAGAGACGATGCAGCAGAGTTGTGGCTTACTCGGCGGCAACTGTTTTTTAAGCCAGTTGCTGGTCATGGAAGCAAAGGCGTTTATCGCGGTAGCAAACTGACTCGACGCGTCTTCGAAAACATTCTGGATGAAGATTATATCGCACAGACCTTTGTCCCTGCAGGAGAGAGATCACTCAAAATTGATGACATCGTAACAACAAGAAAGGTAGATATACGTCTTTATACGTATGGCGGAAAACTGTTACTACCTGCTGCGCGTGTGTATCAAGGTCAGGTGACTAACTTCCGTACGCCAGGCGGTGGATTCGCGCCTGTCTTTCAGGTGTGATCGTCTAGGTCTTATTTAGATGGCATTAGGCTGTTATAAGTCCGGTTAACTAATTCAATATTCTTCTTACCTAACAAAAGATGGTTGTATATTTATGATTGTCTATTACTTTCGGCACGCTTTTCAAAACACTTCGAAAACAATTGGAGCTAGAGATAGCAGTAAATGGGGTCAGCACAGAATTCGGAGAAAATAGTACGCTAAGGAATTTTGTTTATTAATAAGTTTATTAAAATCAAAGACTTATTTTTTACCCTTTGCCTTTTTAATAGAGATGAATAATATGCAATTTAATTAAGAGTATTTTCATAAATTTATTAAACAACAAACACATAAAATTCAATAAATGTACCTAGCGTACAATATGAACCGAATTACGTGCTGACCCCTTTTACCATCAGGCTGCCTGACATAATCTACCAAGTGTTTTTCTCCGTTCTTGACAGCAGAGGTCAGTTGTTCCAATGATGAGTTTTACCTATCACAGTAATTTAAATACTAAACAAATGTACTTACCACCCTATATGGTCCGTTTTCTGTGCTGACCCCAAAGAAAGCTAAATCAAAGGCTTTAAAGTGATTTTCCAGCTTTTTAGGAAAGTTACAACTTCGCCTAAATGCTCGCCTTACTCGATGTCTGATAATGCAATTATTACCTTCAATGCCTTTTGCAGTCTTTGTATTTATAGTTTCGCTTACCATAGCTTTTGAAACCATTTTTCTTTATATTGTCACTTAGACAGGCTGGGCATTTGATGTATAGTGTCATTTGCATTTCACTATTTATCAATTTCTCAGCCTGTTTTTTCCAGCCTACTTTTTGAACCACCACCCGGATATAAATGTAGCTATGAATAAAACAACTTTTAAAATATCGAAGATGGACTGCCCTTCGGAGGAAAACCTAATCCGAATGAAATTAGAGGGCCACTCGAATATTGAACATCTTGAGTTCGACATTCCTAACCGTCAATTAACTGTGTTTCATCATGACAATATAGAAGGGATAGAGACTGCTATTCATGACCTAAAATTAGGAGACACCTTACTCTCGACCGAAACCATTGACCCCTCTGATCCCAACAATAATTTTAAAGTTGATGCTGACTCTAGTCACAAAAAAGATGCTGAGCAAAGAAAGCTACTATGGATAGTGCTGGTCATTAACTTTGCTTTCTTTATTATTGAAATGAGCACGGGACTGATTTCTCGTTCGATGGGGTTGGTCGCCGACAGCTTAGATATGTTAGCAGATAGCTTCGTGTATGGAATTAGCTTATTTGCGGTCGGTGGAACGGTCATTAAGAAAAAACGGATTGCTAGAATTGCCGGATATTTTCAAATTACGCTGGCGATTCTTGGTTTTTTAGAAGTACTAAGACGTTTCTTTGGCAATGAGCAGTTACCTGACTTTTCTACCATGATAGTCATATCGATTCTTGCGCTAATTGCAAACTCGATTTGCCTCTATTTACTACAAAAATCGAAAAGCAAAGAAGAAGCCCATATGCAAGCCAGTACGATTTTCACTTCAAACGATGTGATTATCAATTTAGGGGTAATTGTTGCAGGGATTTTGGTTAATTGGTTACACTCTAGTACGCCTGATTTGATTATTGGTAGCATCGTATTTGCTTTAGTTATTCAGGGCGCCTTTAGAATATTGAAGTTGAGTAAGTAGCCAAGCCTAATAACTGAAGCAAATAGCTCAAGTAAGTAGCTTAATTAAACCGCTAAGTATAAAGTAACTGGGTTTGAAGCAAATAAACATCATAAGGATATGAGACCTCAAGCAATGATTGAACAAACTTTAAATCTAGTCACCACCAAAGACCATCAGCAAGTTGCCGTTTGGCGAATAATAGATGATGAAGTCTTTGATAAGAATCTGGTGGTGGTCAACTAATTTAGGACACTAATAAAATTCAAACCTACATGGGGTCAGCACAGAATTTGGAGAAAATAGCACGCTAAGGAAATTTGTTTGGTCTTTTTATGATTGAAAATACCGGCGTTCGTCTCATTTACTTTAATGTATTAGAAGATGGGCTGATTGTGATGTCTTACTTCTACGCAAAAAATGAACAAGAAAATATATCGCCAAGTGAGCTTCAAAAGCTAAAAAGATAACCGATGAAAACAAATTTTCCTAAAGACTTCGATATTGAAGCGGCTGTTCAAGCGATTATTGATGATGAACCTGATTTAGTTGCAGAGCGAGACAATTTGATTGAAGCATTGAACCAAACCAAAGCAGGCATCTTTGCACGTACGACAGACATATCAGATACGGCTCAAGTCCGTCATCAAGCAGGTTTGTCACAAAGTCAATTTGCCAAAGCCTTAGGTATTTCTGTCAATACGTTAAAATCTTGGGAACAAGGACAACGTAAACCCAGCGGTTCAGCTCAAGTTTTACTTAAATTATTGGGTAAAAAGCCTGAGTTAATTGATGAGATTGCTCATTTGGCGTAGTACTTGAAGCCTTTTAGTAACTACCCTTCGTTGATTTTAATTAAAATTTTCTAATAGGGCCTATCTATATATTTATTGGATGCTGATTTGTAGACAAGTTAATTGATAAAAATAGGGGCGATTTGCCCCTGTTTTTTCGCCTAAATAAAATTGTTTAAAAAACCCTCGTTTTTTGGACAAATTGAATCGTATCAACTTGGGGTCAGCACGTAATTCGGTTCATATTGTACGCTAGGTACATTTATTGAATTTTATGTGTTTGTTGTTTAATAAATTTATGAAAATACTCTTAATTAAATTGCATATTATTCATCTCTATTAAAAAGGCAAAGGGTAAAAAATAAGTCTTTGATTTTAATAAACTTATTAATAAACAAAATTCCTTAGCGTACTATTTTCTCCGAATTCTATGCTGACCCCTTCTATAATTATTTATATGCAACATATTGACTAATGATGTTGCTTAAAGTAAGCTAGCGTTACTCAAGGGGAGTAACTTCTCACTTTATTAAGTTTGTGGCTTATCGTCATTACATAAGGCATTGTTCAATTATTAGCCCTTATCGGTAAGTCAGCTATTGTCACAATAGTTAGCCAGACCTTGACTCGTTGTTAATCATTTGTGGTTAGCATGGGTCAAGGTTTTTCTGTTTTAGGCTAACCTTTTTCCATCGCTTCCACGACACTATCAATTTTTTGATGAGACGTTTAAGGAGCGATAATGTTACTTGCGAGTTTACCTGCCAACACCGAAGCGATAGCTATCGGCAGTCCGATGTTATACGCCGTGTTTTTTGCCATTGTGGCAACATTACTGTTAGTCGATTTTTTTACTTTTAAGACTCCGCCGCCAGGCGAATCCGTATCCATGAAACAGGCAGGGATTTGGAGTGCGATTTGGGTTGGTGTCTCTGTACTGTTTGCAGGTGGCTTATGGTGGTATCTAAACGGGTCGTTTGGCTCGGCAATCGCCAATCAAAAAGTCGGTGAATTCTTCACGGGTTATTTACTCGAAAAGTCACTCGCCATTGATAACGTGTTTGTGTGGCTTATGATTTTTGCGGCGTTTGCGGTGTCGCCTGCGATGCAGCGTAAAATTCTACTGTATGGCGTGATTGGTGCCATTGTCATGCGTACCGTGATGATTTTTGCGGGTGCGTGGCTGGTAAGTGAGTTTAGCTGGATTTTATATATATTTGGTGCCTTTTTGCTGTACACGGGTATCAAGATGTGGCAAAACCATGATGAACAAGAAGACCCAAAACAGTCAGGTTTGTATAAGTTTTTACAAAAACATTTGCGAATCAGTGATGATAGCCATGATGCATCGGGTCAAGAGCGATTTGTACTGGTTAAAAACGGCGTTAAGTATTTCACCCCATTAGCGGTGGTGCTGATTTTGGTGGAATTGTCGGATGTGATTTTTGCGGTGGATTCGATTCCCGCGATTTTTGCGGTAACCACCGACCCGTTTATTGTATTGACAGCAAATTTACTGGCGATTTTGGGTTTACGTGCGATGTTCTTCTTGTTGTCAGGCTTGGCGGATAAGTTCCATTTACTGCCGTATGCATTAAGCGTGATTTTGGTGTTTATCGGTGCCAAGATGCTACTGCTTGAGGTGTTTCACGTGCCGATGGCTATTTCACTCGGCTTTATCGCTACGGTATTAACGATAACGGCGATTTTGTCAGTGAAATTTCCGAATTTGGGTAAAGCATAGACCCGACGGTAATTACCGATTGCTAATGATCATGTTTAACTGTGATAAAATAAGCCTTTTTTACAAAGGCTTATTTTTTTTATGATGGAAAAGCTGTTTAAAAATAGCCGTTATTTGGTGTTTCTCACGATTATTGTGAGCCTACTCTCTTCAGTAACGCTGTATGTTGCTTCATTAAATATTATTTTTCATGTGCTATCCGACTTTATTACCAATCCCGCGGTTAAACCCCTTGATGGGCAGATTTTGGCGGTTAATCTGCTAAAGACGTTGGATATTTTATTGATTGCATTAAGTTTTCAGATGATTGCGATTGCCTATTACCGTTTATTTATCTCCAACAAACCTGCCCAAGAATCTCGTTTTTTAACTGTACTTGGCATTCATGATTTTCATGACTTAAAAATTAATTTGATGCAAGTATCGATGATCATTTTGGTGATTTTATTTTTGGAGCAAGCCGTTGAAAGTGGCGCTAATTTTAATACTTTTCTTTATGGAGCTGCCATTGCGATGGTGGTTGGGGCGATTGTGTTAGCGATTAAAAGTTTACGACATTAATAGTCGAACTGTTTAGTTACAAATTGCTTTAATTAATTTAAGCAACTATTTGCTTTTTAGTGTTGCTTAAAATATACTCATGATCATCAAGGGGAGTAACTTCCTGCTTTTTTAAGCTTGTGATTTATCGTCAATCCATGTGGATGTTACCATCCCATCGGTAAATCAGCTATGACCATTTAACCTTATTTAAAGGTTTCCCATAGTTAGCCAGACCTTGACTTGTCTTTTGCTAAGGTAAGAGGAGGTCAGGAAAACCGCTAACAACGCCCTATTTTATCCAACTTTCCCACCCAATCTGCCCTAGTCATTGACTCAACAATTTTAATGACTGATTAATTACTTAAAAGGGTATAGTTTCCATGATAGAACTATTGGCTGATCCATCGGTTTGGCTGGGTTTCTTCACACTTGTCATTCTAGAAATCGTTCTGGGTATCGACAATCTTGTTTTTATCGCCATTCTTGCCAACAAATTACCACCTCACCTGCGGGATAAAGCCCGTAACTTAGGCTTGACGTTAGCCTTAGTCATGCGACTCGGATTGTTGTTCGTGATGTCTTGGTTAATCACCTTGACCAATCCCATTGCGTTATTCGGTTCGCTCGATATCTCTGTTCGAGATTTAATTTTGATTGTCGGTGGTGTGTTCTTGTTGTTTAAAGCCACGGCAGAACTACATGAACGTATCGAAGGCAAACCTGAACACACCGGCGGTAAGCAAATTTACGCCAGTTTTACCGCTGTCGTCATACAGATTGTGATTTTAGATGCGGTATTCTCGTTTGATGCGGTGATTACGGCGGTCGGTATGGTAAAACAGCTTGAAGTGATGATGGCTGCCGTAATCGTTGCTATGGCGGTGATGCTATTTGCTTCAAAGCCGTTGACGAACTTTGTCGGTCGTCACCCAACTGTCGTGATTTTGTGTTTAAGCTTCCTGCTCATGATTGGCTTTAGCTTAATTGTTGAAGGTTTTGGTTTTCATTTACCCAAAGGCTATTTGTATGCGGCAATTGGTTTCTCAATCTTAATTGAAGCCTTTAACCAGTTTGCCCAACGTAACCGCACCAAATATGAAAATCGTGTACCACTACGTGAGCGTACCGCCGACAGTATTTTACGACTAATGGGTGGTAAAGCAGAGCCAAACAGTGAACTCGTTAGCGCAGATAGGCCATCTGATACGGAAGTCGCCTTTGTCCAAGAAGAACGCTATATGATTAGCGGCGTGTTAGCCCTAGGTGAGCGAGATATCGAAACAGTGATGACACCGAGCAATGACATTTCATGGGTCGATATCAATGGGTCGTTGGCTGATATCAAGACACAGGTGTTAAGTACCCCGCATAGCTTATTACCGATTTGCGATGGCTCAGTCGATAAAATCTTGGGTGTGGTGCGTTCTAAGAGTATTTTATCAACGCTTGAAACGATGACAGACGCTGATAAACAAGCCTTGTATGATTTGGCAAAACAGCACCAGCCCGTGTATGTGTCAGACACGATTGATAATTTGCATTTGATTAAGCTACTTAAAAATGCCAAAGGTAATTTAGCCATCGTGATTGATGAGTTTGGTCAAGTGTCAGGTTTGGTCACGCCGCTGGATTTGTTTGAAGCGATTGCTGGTGAGTTCCCTGACGAAGACGAATCACCAGAAATTACCCAGCATGATAATCATTGGTTGGTCGATGGTACCGCAAGCTTAGACCAGTTGCGCTTAGAACTCGATAACGCCGATTTGTTTGCGGATGCAGAGCAGTTGACGATTGAGGGTTATATGGGTGCGAATTTGCCCAATTTACCAAATATCAATGACAGTATTGAGGAAAATGGTTATCGCTTTACTGTTATCGAGATCTTCTCAAATCGGGTGATGTTGGTGAGAATTGAGCGAATGACTGATCAATAATTGTGTTGTGGTGTTAAAAAATAAGCCCCGAAATAGGGGCTTATTTTTTGATTTAATAAATATTTAGCCAAACTTTGATAATGAATTAGTCAAAAAGGACTGTGCCCAATAAAAATAATTATTTTTCACCATTTTATAAATCAAAACCCATATCTATTAGATATACCACAGTCAATTCTCAATTAAGTAAAACACTTGTTCTTGTTGAAAATTATAACCGCTGGCTAATCAGCAGTTTTGTCGTATTTGGCGTTCAATAATAACCGCTATTATTTACTTTAATAAAAACATATCAATAATATTAATATAATTTTCTTTAAATAATTTTTAAAAAACTTAATTAAAATACTTTGGCCTGGTATCAATAACATAAGTTGTCGTAATTTTTTTAAATCTGCTTTTTTATTAAATTTTATCTTAGTATACTCAAACAAAAGATAATAGGATAAACATAGGTC
This sequence comes from Moraxella tetraodonis, assembly GCF_022359095.1. NCBI lineage: Bacteria > Pseudomonadati > Pseudomonadota > Gammaproteobacteria > Moraxellales > Moraxellaceae > Moraxella > Moraxella tetraodonis. The sequence continues at coordinate 60,005 of NZ_JACSYB010000003.1, forward strand.
GAAAAATGTGGTCAGATATTGATTCTAAAAAAGACTTTTTAAATTATTCGGAAGCTTCTGAGATAGTAGTTAATGTGTTAAAAAACCCCTCGATGTTACCTATTTCAATAGGCGTGTTTGGCTCATGGGGAACAGGTAAGTCAACCATATTGAATTTAATTGAAGATAAAATCCAGGCAGAAACTAATAATGATTTTATTATCATCAAATTTGATGCCTGGCTATATCAAGGTTTCGATGATGCTCGTGCAGCACTACTTGAGGTAATAACCTTAGAAATCGCAAAATTAGCTAAAGATAATCAAAGTCTTTTACAGAAAACTGTCAAGGTTGGCAAAAGAATCAATAAACTGCGGATATTAGGCTTGATGGCTGAAGGTGTAGCACTCGCTGCAGGCATACCAACATTTGGAGCAGCTTCCAAAGCACTTGAAGCCGTTGGCAATGGGATTACTGGACAAGCAAATGAAGATGATGCAGAGGCAGTTAACAAATTAATTGAGAGTGGTCAGGAAGGAGCGAAAGATTTACTTAATGAAGAAACTCTCTCAGCACCTAAAGAAATTGCTGCACTAAAAACAGAACTTGAGGAACTTTTAACAGAGTTCAATAAAAAAATCATCGTATTTGTTGACAATTTAGATCGTTGTTTGCCGAAACAAACCATACAAACTCTAGAATCTTTACGCTTATTCTTATTTATGAAAAATACAGCATTCGTTATCGCTGCTGATGAAGACATGGTAAGACATGCTGTTAAAGAACATTTTAATGGCATTGATGAAAAACACGTTACCGATTACTTGGATAAACTGATTCAGTTCCCTGTCAAAGTCCCTAAAATTAGCACTAGGGAAGTAAGAGCTTACTTATTTCTATTGTATGCTTCAATTCACCCCACTTATGGTCAGCAACAAGAAAAACTGGAAAATCTTAGAGAGGGATTGGAGAAAAATTTATGCCTTTCTTGGAAAGAAGATCCAATCACTGTGAACGATGCACTAGAGCTTTTAGATAGTGATGCTCCAACTGTACAGAATCTTTTAACTGACTTTGGCGTAGCTGACCGTATCGCTCCTTTGTTAGCTTCTTCAAAAAATGTTGAAGGTAATCCACGTATTGTTAAACGAATGCTCAACGTCATTAGTATGCGAAATATGGTTGCTAGTGCACGTCAAATGCCCATAGATTTAAAACTCATTGCGAAAATGGCATTATTTGAGCGATGCTGTGACTCTAAAGCAGTTTCAACCTTATACAATGAGATAAATGCGACGGCCGATGGTAAACCAGAAATTTTTGAAAAACTTGAATTATCAAAAGAAGATTTTGAGCAGTTTGAGAAATTATTACCAAGTGAGTGGGAGAAATATAAATGGTTTATTTTTGACTGGATAAATTTAGAACCAACATTGTCTAATAGAGATTTACGCCCATTAGTTTATTTAAGTAAAGAAACTGTACCATTAAGGGTTATTTCTAAAGGGTTATCAGAACCTGCAACGCAAGCTTTTAATTTGTTACTGCGTACAAATAATGTCTCCTCACGTGCCGCTCTACAAGTTATTAACTTGATTCCTAATGGCGAAGAAGTAAAAGTGATGGGGCTAATATTAGATGAATTGCGTAAGCATTCGAATTGGACTCAAAAACCAAATGGCTATGCAGGGGTGTTCTTATTAGCTAGACAAATGGAAGAAACTAGAACTCAATTTAAAGCATTTTTCTCGGAAGTAATGCCTATACCAAAACCTTGGTTCAAAACCTCAGTGAAAGATGAATCCTGGTTCAACAACTAATTTCATGGAGTGACAAACTTATGGGAACATCAACTTCCAGTAAAGGAACGAATGGTCAATCACCGTTAGTACCTTCATGGGCTAATGAAGATAACCAGCCATTACCGAGTATTGATAGAAATTTAACGGGGTTTAGAGGTGAGCTAGGCAAAGCTGCGGCAGGTAAGTCAGGAAATCATCTTAAGAAAGCTATTGGTCATTATGCAAAACATGCGACTGGTGGCAGAAATGTGGGTCCAAAACGTTATCAGAAAATGATTAAGGCGGGCGGTGGCTTATTTGATGTATTTAAGAACATTCAAGCTGGCAACGATTACTTAGGTTTGATATTGTCTGATTTGAATGGCCAACCAATCGATATTGTCATTGATAAAATCATTGAAATAATCCTAGAAGTTGATGGTGATGCTGAAAGAATCAGAGCAAGTTTAAATCAGTCCTTATCAAAATGTTTAGATGGTGTAGATGAATTCGATGCTAGTCAAATTTCTGATGACTTGATTATTGATTTAATGCTTAATTACACCTCAGAATACTTATTTGAAGAAATTATGCTAGATTCCAGAACATCGTTTGACAAGGCAGATACGCCAGAGAAATTTCTTGAACTAGAAAATGATTTACATGCTCTGATTGAATCTTGTGTAGATAAACATATGAGTGAACAGCTAAAAGAAAACAAAGATACACTAACCCGCAATGACATTGAAACCATCCAACAAACCGCACTTAAAGAGATTTGGACCGAGTGGGAGGACTATCTAAATGATTGAACTATATTTTGAGACTGACCCCACTAAATTACCTAATATGTCAAGTAATGTATTACCAGTCCGGATGTTTGGAAAATCTGCACTGGAAGGTATGTACAACAGTATTGGCGGAGCTGCTTTACAAGAATTCAGAAGATTACAAGAACAGCCTGACGAAACAGCTTTTGACTTAATGATGTTATCGTTAGCAGTTACTGCCGCTGATACTTTTGTTGAACGAAACACAAGAGCAGAAGATGCTTGGTGTCGTCAATTTAAGGTTCATCTACCTTTACTAGAACCAGATTTGTGGCAACAACAAAGATCATTACTTCAAGAAACTTTACATTTTCTCAGCGGTGACTTATGGGATTTTGAATTTAGTCAAAGTGATTTTCAAATACCAAGTAAGATAACGCATCGACGAGCTCGAAAAATACACATCGATAATCATGACTCGGTTTGTTTATTCTCTGGCGGTCTTGACAGTATGATTGGAGCCATAGATTTAACACAACAAGGGAAAAAACCTGTACTAGTCAGCCATGCTTATCCAAAAGATAGGGAAAAACAGGATGATGTTTATAACAAACTTCGCCTTACTAATGCTAAATTTCAAGTCGTCGCAAACCCAAGAAAAGTAAAAGAAATCCCAGTCGATGTACAAATGAGAACACGGAGTTTTAACTTTATTGCATTTGGAGCATTGATTGCTACTGCGTTATCAAAAAACCACTATAATAATCAAACCGTTAACCTTTATATCCCAGAAAATGGGCTTATTTCGATCAATCCACCATTAACAGCTCGACGAATTGGTTCATTGAGTACAAGAACAACCCATCCCTTTTTTTTAGGAAAGTTGAACGAGTTGTTTGTCAATATTGGTCTGCCTG
>NZ_JACSYB010000004.1:0-58536 GCF_022359095.1 Moraxella tetraodonis
ATATCTGGATAACGTGTGGCAAATTCTGCTAGTGTAGGTACTACCAATTTACGCCCTAACACAGACGACACAGTAAGACGCACAGTCCCACGCATTTCATCTCGTTTTTCCTTGGTGTCTTTTACAAGCAAAGCATCGATCGATCCCACCGCAAAACGTGCTTGCTTTGCCAGACGCTCACCATCAGCGGTAATTTTAATTTGTCGAGTACTCCTGTAGAACAGAATCTCTCCGCGCTGCTCTTCTAGCTCTTTTATTGCCCGTGTCACTACCTGTGGGGAAATACCCAGCTGAGTTGCTGCCTCTTTAAAATTTCGAGACTCTGCTGCGACACAAAAGATACGTATCATTTCCAATTTGTTCTGCATGTCCAATCCTGTGTTATGGTAATTATTCCGTAAATGGGAATTCTGAAAGATAATATTATTCATTTATTATACCTAACAAGGCTGTAATAATTAACCCATCAAATATGATTGACAAATAGGTTGAAGGTTACTTGTATGAATAATATAGAAAATAAAGTTGTTGTTATCACTGGTGCAAGTAGTGGTTTAGGTGAAGCTACTGCTCGCTTACTTGCTAAAAAAGGTGCAAAGGTTGTAATTGGTGCTAGACGTACTGAAAAATTAGAGGCTATTGTTCACGACATTCGTGCTGAAGGTGGTCAAGCTGAATTTATTGGTATGGATATAACCAAACCACAGGAAGTACAAGCACTTATTGAAAAGGCATTAAGCGCATTTGGTCAAATCGATGTATTGGTAAACAATGCTGGATTAATGTCTATTGCACCATTAAGTGAGCTAAAAGTTGATGAATGGGATCGTATGATCGACATTAATATTAAAGGTGTTCTTTATGGTATAGCCGCTACCCTACCTGTTTTCCAAAAACAAAACTTTGGACACTTTATTAATCTCGCATCTGTTGCAGGGATAAAAGTATTTAGTCCAGGCGGTACTGTTTATAGCGGTACTAAGTTTGCTGTAAGAGCCATCTCTGAAGGACTTCGTCATGAAGTTGGGGGAACAATTAGAACGACGACTATTGAGCCTGGTGCAGTTGAGTCAGAACTAAAATTCGGTTCTTCTCATAAAGAAAGTTCAGAGTTTGTTACTGATTTCTACAGACAAGCCATACCAGCTGACTCAGTCGCTCGAGCAATTGCTTATGCAATTGAACAGCCTGCGGATGTAGATATTAATGAAATTGTTTTGCGCCCAACGAGCCAAGAGTTTTAATTATTGAAAAACATAAAATGGGAGCACTTCGCTCCCATTTTTACTATATTTTTTTAAAGTTGAGGACAAATCTATGAAAGCCGTATCGTATGTTATAAATAACCATGATGATTTTAAAAATTCATTGGTAGATATTGAAAAAGCGAAGCCTACGCTTAAGGAGCGTGATGTACTGGTAAAAGTTCAGGCAATCTCTGTGAATCCAGTTGATACCAAAGTGAGAAAAAATTCGTCTGAAGCAAATAATCGTATTTTAGGTTGGGATGCCGTTGGGGAAATTATCGAAGTTGGCTCAAAAGTTACCTCGTTTAAAGTAGGAGATTCTGTTTGGTATGCTGGCGATTTAACCCGAGATGGTAGTAATGCTGAGTTTCAAGCAGTCGATGAACGAATTATCAGTCTTAAACCCATTACAGTATCTAATGCAGAAGCAGCAGCATTGCCATTAACTGCAATAACGGCATGGGAAATGCTTTTTGATCGGTTTCAAATTTCAGAAACAGACGTTGGCAGTATTTTAATTATTGGTGGTGCAGGCGGTGTAGGATCAATCGCTATCCAACTCCTAAAAGCAAAAACAAATCTGACCGTTATAGCAACAGCTTCACGTGAAGAAACGAAATCTTGGGTGGAATCACTGGGTGCCGACCATGTCATTGATCATAGCAAAGATTTAAATGCACAAATCGAGACACTAGGCATTGAAAAACCAAAATACGTCTTTTCTACCAATCATACAGACACCTATATCAAGCAAATAGTTTCTCTGATTGCACCCCAAGGTAAGCTTGGATTGATCGATGATCCACAAACATTTGATATTATGCCGTTTAAGACTAAATCTATTTCTATCCATTGGGAGTTGATGTTCACCCGTTCAATGTATGAAACCGATGATATTGAAAAGCAAGGTGAACTGTTGCAACAGGTTGCCCAATTAGTTGACCAGCAAAAAATTAGAAGTACGCTTAACCAAAATCTAGGCAAAATTAACGCTGCAAACTTGGAGAAGGCGCATAAGTTGCTTGAATCAGGCAAGTCAAAAGGCAAAATTGTACTAGAAAACTTCTAAACAAATTAATGGTGAAATAATGACTATTTCAGTAATTGCGAACTTTAAGGCAAAGTCAGATCAAAAAGAGACGTTAGAAGCGCTTTTAAAAAGTGTAATAGAGCCTACGCTTCACGAAGAAGGATGCTTGAAATATGAGCTTTATATTAGCGAAAATGACTCGAGTAGATATTTCTTCTTAGAAGAATGGCGTAGCAGAGAGGATTTAGATATCCATATAGCGTCTGATTATATTCAAAGTTTATTTGGTAATATCCAATCGCTCATTGAATCAAGTGATATTGTAGAAATCAAAAAAATATAGCCTTCCTGCTCTGTTCATCAATTTGCTTGGCCTGAGTAATGATATCATTCAGGCCAATACACTCCCGTAAAGTTAGATCCACGTAATACACAGGTTGGCGATAGCTTTGTGTGGTGCTTTTGCCTCCTAAAGTGAGTTGCAATGGTAGGCACGACATTAAGCCTCCTGAAGCTGCACAGTAGTAACTCAATCGTGCAGCCAAGGTTCGAATACTATTAAAGCCAGGGGTTCTAAAGATGAAGGTCCTAAATTCATGAGCCTTTCCCCGAAAATGTGTAACTGCTTATAATCCCCCTAACAAGAGAATAAGCAATGCAAGACCAAGAACTAAACCAACTAGCCACGCAAATGCTTAGCCAACTAAAAAGCATGGACGACTTCAGAGCCATGCACAAACTCATGTTACAGCAATTCATCAATAACAGCTTAGAAGCCGAAATGCGAAATGAGTGAGCATCTCGGCTACGACAAACATCATAAATCGGAACAACCCAACAAACGCAACGATAAAATGCGTAAAACCGTTAGCACAGAACTCGGTGACATCCAAATTGACACCCCACGAGATAGGGACAGCAGTTTTGAACCACAGCTCGTCAAGAAGCATCAAACCCGCGTTACAGGCATTGACGAGCAAATTCTGTACTTCTATGCCAAAGGGCAATCAACCGCACAGATATCGGACACCATCCGTGATATTTACGGCGTTGAAGTCTCCGACAGCGTCATATCACGAGTCATTGATACCGTACTAGCCGACGTTGTAGCCTGGCAGAATCGACCGCTGGATCCTGTTTATCCCATTGTCTAGCTTGATTGTATTGTCGTTAAAATACGCTAGGATAACCGTATTATCAACAAAGCCTTTTACCTAGCATTGGGCGTCAACCTACAAGGTAAAAAAGACTTGCTAGGCATGTGGCTATCGGAAAACCCACTCGAGCATAGCTCTCGCTTTGCACTCGGGCGAAGCAGTGCTTCGCTAATCCTCGTTCAGGTGCAAATTTCTGGCTAACTGTCATGAGCCAACTACACAATCGGGGCGTCAAAGACATTCTTATTGCCTGCGTTGCGAAGCAGTGCTTCTCAGGCTTAAAAGGCTTTACCGAAGCAATTAATACGGTTTACCCTGATACCCAAGTCCAGTTATGTGTCGTGCACATGCTGCGATATTCAATGAAGTTTGTGCCTTATAAAGACCGTAAAGCGATTGCCCATGATTTAAAGCTGATCTATGGTGCCGATATTGAAGCGTTAGCTGTTGCTAATCTTGAGCAGTTTGATAAAACGTGGTCAGACAAATATCCGCAGATAGCTAAGTCATGGCAAGCCAATTGGTCAGGATTATCCGTGTTTTTTAATTACCCAAAGGACATCCGCAAAGCCATTTATACCACCAATGCCATTGAGTCGTTAAACAGTGTGCTACGCTTTGCGGTGAATAAGCGTAAGGTATTCCCATCCGATGATTCAGCGAAAAAAGTGGTGTATTTAGCAATGCTCAATGCGTCTAAAAAATGGACAATGCCAATCCGTGGCTGGAGTTCTGCTTTGAATCGGTTTACGATTGAATTCGGTGACAAAGTTGAACCTTTTCTTTAATCCTAAGGGCAGTTACACAGATTCTGAAAAAGGCTCTATTGACTGATTTAGCACGGTATCGTTCATTAATTGATATCATCTGACCCAAGTTTTTGTTTTAAAGCTAGATGAGTGGGTTTGTTAGACGCTATTTAATAGACAAGTTAATTTACAAAAATAGAGGCGATTTGCCTCTGTTTTTTCGCCTAAATGGAAGTGTCCAAAAAACCGACGTTTTGTAGACAACTTAACAATTATCAATTTTAAAAATACTTGACTAATTTCCTTAACGTACTATTTTCTCTGCATTCTGTGCTGACCCCTAAAAATAATGCTGCTATTACCAAAGCGATTGAGTATTGCCTAAAACGTTGGACAGCGTTAATTCGCTATTTGGATGATGGCAATTTGCCGATTGACAATAATTGGGCAGAAAATCAGATGCGTCCTTGGGCACTCGGGCGTAAGAACTGGTTGTTTGCAGGGTCGCTTGAGAGTGGTCAGCGGGCGGCGATTGTTATGTCGCTCATTCAATCTGCAAGATTGAATGGTCTTGACCCGTATGCGTATTTGGCAGATGTGCTGCTGAGACGTCTGCCGACACATAAAGATAGCCATATTGATGAGCTGCTACCTCATGTCTGGAAAATGGGATGATAGGGGTATGGTCGGGGGCTTACGTAATGTTAGCCAATAGACGTTAATTAACTGTAATTTAGGAGATTTTTATGCCAATTCGGTGGCGTTTTCTATCTTTTAACACCAATTCCAGTTTTTAGTTGAGTTTGAAATTGGTGTCGATAGAAGGTCGCTGGTTTGTGCAAAGGTCTTTAATCAATTAAAAAGTTTTATAAGGTAAAAACTTTCCTGATAACAGGATATTGACGCGGTCTCCTGCAGGATTGTTTTCACGTTGAATGTCCATCGAAAAATCAATCGCACTCATAATCCCATCGCCAAATTCTTCATGAATTAACTCTTTTATGGTTAAGCCATACACACTAACTACTTCATATAAGCGGTAAATCAATGGATCAGAAGGCACCGCTGTTGGCAAGCTACCTTTATAAGGCACAACCTTTAACCACTTTATCTCATTTTCATTTAAATTAAATAAGCCACCTACTTTATTTGCTTGTTCATCATTTAAAGTCATTTGACCTAGGCAAGCGGCAGTAACCCATTCTTTGCTAAGTCCCACTTCTTTAGCAACTTTTTCCCAGGTCAGACCTTTAGAAACTTTGGTGGCAATAATTTTTTCTGTTACTTCTAGGCGATTTTTAATCATCATAGTCTCCTGGTAAATTAGGTAAAGCAATTTATGTCATTTAAATGTATAAGCGATTTATGAAGAAAAAGTCTTCAAATTTAGTTAAGCAAAAGCCATGCCAAATGAGTTTACGTTCTAAATACCGTAATTCTAAACTACAGAAAAGTTATGGGGAAATTATTGAAAATTTGATGAAACATCATTGATAAGTTGCACCAAAAAGATAAGGATGCACAAGATTGGATTGATTATGTTTTAAAAAATCAAGTAATAATTCTAAATATTAATCTTTAAATTAATCCTTTCATATAAATTTTATGAAAACATTAAAAAAATATATTTACTTGTAATTCAATATTTTAATCAATTATTTAATAAATATTCTAGCTATACATTTTAATTTGGCACACCAGTTGCATCCACTGTTTTGTAATTATTAATTAATGATTGCAAAGTGAGTTTAGTGAATTCTATTTTTCTCAGTTATGTTGGAGTTTTGGTATGTCTTATCTATCCCCAAAAGAGTTTGTCACTAAAATGGTTGATTCGGGTGAATCAAAACTAACCATGTCTTTACGCGATACATTGATTCGATCTTACATGGCTGGTGCTATTTTAGCATTGGCAGCAGTATTTGCCGTCACAGTAGCCACACAAACAGGGGTACCTTTATTAGGAGCATTATTATTTCCAGTGGGTTTCTGCATGTTGTATTTAATGGGTTTCGATCTCTTAACGGGCGTATTTATGTTAACTCCTCTAGCCCTACTTGATAAACGTTCAGGCGTCACGGTCAATAAAATCCTTCGAAATTGGGGATGGGTATTCTTGGGCAACTTTGCAGGGGCACTCACAGTCGCAGTAATTATGGCTTTTGTTTTTACCTATGGCTTCAATACACCTGCTGGACCTGTAGGTGACAAGATTGCTCATATTGGTGAAGCTCGAACTCTTGGCTATGCTAAATATGGTATCTCAGGTTGGTTTACTATTTTCCTACGTGGGGTCTTATGTAACTGGATGGTCTCAATGGGCGTAGTTGGTGCCATGGTATCAAGTAGTGTTTCTGGTAAAGTTATTGCCATGTGGATGCCTATTATGTTGTTCTTCTTTATGGGGTTTGAGCATTCAGTGGTAAATATGTTTTTATTCCCCTTTGGTTTAATTATGGGCGGTAACTTCTCTATCATGGATTACTTAGTTTGGAATGAAATCCCAACAGCACTTGGAAACTTGGTTGGTGGTATCACGTTTACTGGCTTAACCCTCTATGCAACTCACTATAAAACAGGTGCAAAACGTAGTTTAGTTGCCATGGATAATACTACAGTGAATAAAAGCTTAACCAAACGCATTGCATAGTTTTTATCACCATTTTTAAGAATGTAATTACCCCTAATAAATCCCTTAGAAGCATTTCGCAAGATTACTTTTAAGGGACTGCTAAATCGAAAGCAACTAACTTCTAATTCACTATTTCCAAAATTTTAATCTATAGCCATTTAATATCATGATGGCTTTATGAAGAATAAACCAGCGTTAAATCAAGGACAAAGCATGAAAAATCTTATCGTCATCGGTAATGGCATGGTCGGGCACCACTTTATCGAAAAAGCGATTGAAAAAAACTTGCACCAAATTTATCAGATTCATGTATTTAGTGCAGAAAAACGCCCGGCCTATGACCGTGTCTATTTATCCAGTTATTTTGAACATAGAGATGCCAGTCAATTAAACTTGGTGGATTTGGCGCACTATAAGCAAGCTGGGATTACCTTGCATTTAGGCGAAGCGGTTAACCACATTGATGCGCAAAGTAAAATCGTCACAACAATCAAGGGTAATGCGCTTGAGTTTGACAAATTGGTACTCGCCACTGGTTCTTATCCTTTTGTCCCACCTGTTAAAGGCAATCAACATGCGCACTGTCATGTCTATCGCACCATTGAAGACTTAGATGCGATTTTAGCAACTGCGGACAATCCACGTGTCCAACGTGGTGTAGTGGTTGGCGGTGGCTTATTGGGATTAGAAGCCGCCAAAGCCTTGGTAACACTGGGTTTAACCACGTATGTAGTCGAGTTCGCCCCCCAACTTATGGGCGTACAGCTAGATGCGGCAGGTGGTGAGCTACTGAAGAAAAAAATCGAAGACTTGGGCGTTACGGTACTAACCGGTAAAAATACTCAGCAAATCATCGATAACCATGACGATGACGCCAGTTTTTTAACCATGCAATTTGCTGATGGTAGCTTGCTTGATACCGATTTGATTCTATTTAGTGCTGGGATTCGCCCTGAAGATACTATGGCACGAGATTCTGGGCTAAAACTTGGCGAACGTGGCGGTATCGTCATTGATGACACATGTCAAACAAGCGAGCCAGATATTTATGCGATTGGAGAATGTGCATTATGGGATAACAAAATTTATGGGCTGGTTGCTCCAGGCTACACCATGGCAAGCGTATGTGCCTCACAAATAGCAGGTGAGCATGACAGTCTATTTGACGGTGCGGACATGAGTACCAAACTTAAACTCATGGGCGTCGATGTCGGCAGTATTGGCGATGCCCATGGCAAAATCAAAGACAGTTTAAGCTTTGTCTACCAAAACCCAAAAACAGGCGTGTATAAAAAGTTAGTTACCTCGGACGATGGCAAACGCTTGCTGGGTGCGGTACTGGTCGGTGATACGGAAGATTATAGCAATCTGCTGCAGTTGTTTTTAAACGGTATTGATTTACCGTTACACCCAGAAAGCTTGATTTTACCAAATGTCGAAAAACCCGTTATGGGCGTTGAAAATCTGCCCGATACCGCTACCCTATGCTCATGTTATAACGTCAGCAAAGGTCAAATCTGCGCAGCCGTGGACAATGGGGCCATGACTTATGAAGACATCAAGATCTGCACTAAGGCCAGCACAGGCTGTGGCGGTTGTGCCCAAATCGTCAAAGATACCTTAGTGTCAGAACTCAAAAAACGTGGTATTGAAGTCAAAAATCACATCTGCGGGCATTTCGCTTACTCTCGCCAAGAGTTGTATCACTTGGTGCGCGTCAGCAATATCCACACCTTTGAAGAGATGATTGAAAGACACGGACACGGCGATGGCTGTGAAATCTGTAAACCAACGATTGGCTCGATTTTGGCGTCTTGCTGGAATGACTATATTCTTGATAAACCACTGGTTGCGCTGCAAGATACCAATGATGCTTTCTTGGGGAATATCCAAAAAGATGGTACTTACTCTGTCGTACCAAGGATTGCAGGGGGTGAAATTACCGCCGAAAAACTCATCGTACTGGGCGAAGTGGCTCGGGATTTTGGACTTTACACCAAAATCACTGGTGGGCAACGTGTGGATTTATTTGGTGCTCGTAGTGACCAATTGCCCGATATTTGGGAACGTTTAATAAATGCAGGTTTTGAAACAGGGCATGCCTATGGCAAGTCTTTGCGTACCGTCAAATCTTGCGTCGGTAGCACATGGTGTCGCTATGGGGTTGATGATAGTGTGGGACTAGCAATTAAACTGGAAAACCGCTACAAAGGCTTACGCTCACCGCATAAAATCAAATTTGGGGTATCGGGGTGTACCCGTGAATGCGCCGAAGCCCAAGGCAAAGACGTTGGTATTATTGCCACTGAAAATGGCTGGAATCTATATGTCTGTGGCAATGGCGGTATGCGGCCTCGTCACGCTGAGCTGTTTGCCAGTGATTTAGACAAAGCAACGTTAATTAAATATATCGATCGTTTCTTAATGTTTTATATCAAAACTGGCGACCGCTTACAACGCACGTCAGTCTGGCGTGAAAAAATGGAAGGCGGGCTTGAGTACATTCAACAGGTGGTCATCAATGATAGCCTGGGTATTGCCGAAGAGCTCGAAGCCCAAATGCAAGCGGACATTGACGCGTACCAATGCGAATGGAAAACCACCCTTTCTGACCCAGAACGTTTAAAACGCTTTAAGCACTTTATCAACAGTGACAAAGTCGATGACAACGTAGTGTTTGTCGAAGAGCGGAGCCAAATTCGCCCTGCAACTGCCGATGAGAAGTCAGTGATTGGCCAAGACGCAACCGAATTCTCAGACCAGACTGCATCACCTGCCTAACGTTAATAACATTCACCAAACTGGGATGTCCCATGGGCATCTCATCGGGTAAAAAATACGGAATCAAATCATGAATGAAATCTGTAAACTAGACGATATCATCCCTGAAACTGGCGTTTGTGCGCTAGTCAACGGCGAACAAGTTGCCATCTTTCGGACCCATCATGACGAAATATATGCCATGCATAACTTTGACCCATTTAGCAAGGCTAACGTCATTTCTAGGGGACTACTTGGTAGTTGCGACATCGATGGGCAAAAAGTGCGTTATGTCGCGTCACCTATGTATAAACAACGTTTTGACTTGGCAACAGGTAAATGTATTGATGATGAGCGAGTTTCGTTAAGATCGTATCCAGTTAAGGTCAATCATGGCGTGGTGATGATTTAATCTTTGCCAAAGATAGAGACGTATTATATGCGCCCAATAAACTAAGCTATCATTTCTTAAAATAAAAAAAAGCATTAAATTTAATGCCTTTTTAATTTGTAAATTTCGATAAAAAAGGGCGTAATCGATACCACTCCCTACAATTCTGAACCTAGAATTTACGCCAACAGGTCCTGATAGGTCTGTTTATTACCATTTAACTCATGATATAAGGGTACTACATCGCCCATTATCATTACTGCCGGCGACAGCAACTGAGCCTTTGCTTGCAAATCTTGAATGGTACCGAGTTCTCCAATTAAAACTTGCTCGTTGTCACGGCTGACATTGGAAATAATGGCAAATGGAGTATCGGCTGATTTACCTGCTTGCAACAAGCCTTGTGTCAGCGATGGCAAGGTATTTAACCCCATATAAAAAATCACCGTTTGATTATCCGCTAACAACTCAGCATATTGCTCATTCGGCGTATCCGTCTTTAAAAACCCTGTCACAAACTTAACGGATTGGGCATAGTCGCGGTGGGTCAATGGGATATTAACGCTATTGGCAACCGCTAATGCTGTGGTAATGCCTGCAATTGACTCACATGCAATGCCGGCGCTCACTACGGTCTGCATTTCTTCACCACCACGACCAAAGATAAACGGATCGCCTGATTTTAGCCGAATGACGATTTTACCTTGCTTAGCAAGCGTTACTAACAAGCCATTAATATCTTGTTGTGGCATACTGTGCTTTGCACATTTTTTTCCAACGTAAATTTTCTCTGCTGTTGGGTTAATCGCCAAAATCTCATCACTAACCAAATTGTCGTAACAAATAACATCTGCTTTTAAGATAGCTTTATATGCTTTAATTGTGAGTAATTCTGGGTCACCTGTACCTGCACCAACAAGATACACTTTCCCTATTTTAGCTCGAAATTTATCATCCTTTGCACCATGTCTATAAAACGTGTATCCGATATCATCAAAAGCACTGACATCTTGGTAAACTGGACTATTAATTGATGGCATAGGCATTCTCGCTGCAATTTATATATTTGAAAATGAATCAATTTTTAATAATTAATCCATAAATATGGGATTGCAAATACCATGCCTTTTACTATTATATCCTATTGAAAAATGCTATATTTAATTATCGGAATACGTAAGTGTAAATACCCCAAACTTAAAACAACATCAAAGTAGAAACATTAAGCCACCTGTTTAAACTCAGCAGGCGTCATATCATTCAATGAATCATGCGGTCGTTCGTGGTTATAAACCTCGATCCATTCATCCGTTAATTGTCTAACCTCATTTAAATTATTGAACAGATAACAATCTAAAACCTCATTTCGGTAGCTACGATTAAATCGTTCAATATACGCATTTTGGTATGGGCAGCCAGGCTTGATATACTCAATCAAGATGTTGTTAGCCGCCGCCCAATCCGTGAAGATACTTGAGGTAAACTCACTGCCATTATCAACACGAATCTTGTTAGGATAGCCATGGCACTGGGCTAACTGATCTAAATAGCGAATCACTCGTAGTGACGGGATGCTGGTACCAATATCAATGCCTAATAGTTCACGGTTATAGTCATCAATTACGTTAAAGGTGCGAAAGCGGCTATTGTTATGCAGCTTGTCACTCATGAAATCCATTGACCAAGTATGGCCTAAGCTATTTGGTACTGTCAGTGGCTCAGGAGCACGTGTAGGCAGTCGCCGTTTGGCCTTGCGACGCAGATTAAGTTTCATCGCTGTATAGACCCGCCAAACATACCCAAGTTTACGTAGCCACTTATAACACTTTGGAAATCCCCAGCGGGTATGCCTTTCGGTGAGCTCGGTAAGCTTATCAACGATAGCCTCGTCATCGATAAGTTTACGTTCATAGTAGTAAGCAGTACGGCTGATACAGACAATCTGACAGCTAACCACGATACTAATATTATGCTGTGCCTGTAGTTGTTGCGCCCAGCCTTTTCGCGCGGCTACAGGCACTACAGCTTTTTTATGATTTCTGCCTGCAGTTGAGATTTTAAGCTGAGTTCAGCATACATTTGGCTGAGTCTGCGGTTTTCTTCTTCGAGTTCTTTTAATCGTTTGACATCGGATGCTTCCATGCCACCGTATTTGGCTTTTCACTTGTAAAACGTCGAGCTCGCTATGCCATGCTGACGACATAGTTCTTTGACGGGTACACCCGCATCGGCTTCTTTTAATATCGCTACAATCTGGCTTTCTGTCATTCGTTTGCTCATGCTAAAACTCCTTATCTTTAGTTTATAAGAAATTCTACCTCTGAGCTGTTTTATTTTAGGGGAGAGTTACAAGAATGTAAGATACTTTGATCCAAAATATGATTTTTTAGAAAATGGAATATGGCAAGGGGTAAGCAATGAGGCTTGATTCAAATTTGTCGACAATAAATTCGATATATTTTTATCTTAAGCGGGTTCAGTACTTAATTCGTGTAAAATAGCATACTAAGGAATTTAGACGAGTTTCTTAAGGTAGTTTATATTTGTCTAAAAAACGCTGGTTTTTTAGACAATTAAAGGATACTTAAAAATACTCGACAAAAGTCGTTAAATCCCTATTTCTCCGTTTTCTGTGCTGACCCCAGGTTAAAGACAAAGAGCCGATGCTTGTCTAAGATTGAACCCTAAGTAATTCACATCAACACCCTTATTGCGATTTTAGCTGAATTATGCATTAGTTTTCGCTACACTGATACAAATTTTATTTTGAGATCAGACGCATGAATGCTTTTGACATTGCTGCTATTTTCTTGACCTTGACTGCCTTACTTGCTTATATCAATCATCGCTTTATCGGTCTACCGACTACCATCGGTGTGATGGTCATCTCGCTGCTGCTGTCACTTATTGCGATTGTTCTCAATGCCTTAGGGTTTGATACACTGATTGATTATGAAAAAATGCTGGTCGGTCAGCTTGATTTCACTGAAATACTCATGGATGGGATGCTCTCCATGTTGTTATTTGCTGGTGCATTGCATATCAACTTGCAAGATTTACGACGCTATAAGCTGCCTATAGCCTTGCTTGCTGTGGTAGGTACGGTGGTATCAACTTTTATTGTCGCAGGATTGACGTATGTCGCCTTACAATGGCTAGGATTTAACCTTGGTTTTATCTGGTGTTTATTGTTTGGGGCGCTCATTTCACCAACCGACCCGATTGCTGTTATGGGGATTTTAGCCAATGCTAATGCCCCTAAAAGCCTTAACACCGTAATTTCGGGCGAGTCATTATTTAATGATGGGGTTGGGGTGGTGATTTTTATGTTGCTACTTGGCGTACTGACAAGCGGCGAGATACCAACAGCAGGGCATATTGGGCATTTATTGTTAATTGAAGCAGGCGGCGGTATTTCATTTGGCTTGTTACTAGGTGCCGTGCTGTATTATTTGTTAAAAAGCATTGATTCGTATCAAGAAGAGGTGTTATTAACCTTGGCTGGGGTATTAGGCGGTTATGCGTTGGCCAGTCACTGGCATTTATCAGCACCACTTGCGATGGTTGTCGTGGGTTTAATGGTCGGCAATCAAGGGCGAAGCTATGCCATGAGCGATAATACTCGTCACTATGTGGATTTGTTTTGGGAACTCGTTGATGAGATTTTAAATGCCATTTTGTTTGTATTGATTGGTCTTGAAATTGTGATGGTGAGTTTGAATAGCAATTTGCTAATAGCGGCGATATTAGCGGTAGCTATTGGTTTACTCGCTCGTTTGATGGTTGTTGGCGGTGTAACGTTTAATCTACAAAAATATTTAGGTTTGCCCAAAGGTGCTTGGAAAGTATTGACTTGGGGTGGACTGCGAGGCGGTATTTCAGTGGCATTAGTATTACAATTACCTGCCGGTGCCGAGCGGGATTTGTTATTAACGTTGACTTATGCGATTGTGGTATTTTCCATTTTAATTCAAGGTCTAACGATTGGCCGAGTGGCAAAAAGTGTGACAGCCAGTCAGCTAAAGGTGCTATAAAGGTATCAATATGTTTGAATTAATCCTATTTTTTATTGATTATTTGCCTACCTATGTCAGTATGGTGAGCCAAGCGGATATGCTAGGCGACAAAGTGAATGAATACCAAACCATTATGACATCAGCGAATCATCTATTACAGCAGATGATAAGCCGCATTCCATATTTGATAGTCGCTTCACTTGTGTTTGTAATATTTTGGGTGTTGTCGATTTTTTTTAAAAAAGCGGTCACTAGAATACTAGGGAGTCGTAAACACCATCAAAATTTAGTTACAGTCTTTAGGCGGGTGGGTAGTGCACTTATTTTATTTTTAGGCTTTATGGTCGCCATGATTATCGCTGTACCAAGCTTCACACCGGGTAAACTCATTGGTGCATTAGGGATAGGGTCGGTTGCGATTGGTTTTGCTTTTAAAGACATCTTCCAAAATCTATTATCAGGCATATTGTTATTATTATCAGAGCCATTTCGTATTGGCGACCAAATTATTTCGGGCAATTTTGAAGGCACGGTCGAAGATATTCAAATACGTGCAACCACAATCCGCACCTATGACGGCAGAAAAGTCGTAATTCCTAATTCTCAACTTTATACCAGCACCATGACCGTCAATACTGCCTATTCACAACGCCGTCTAGAATTCGATGTAGGCATCGGGTATGAAAACAACATCATTGATGCTCAACAAGTGATTTTAAGTGTGTTAAAGGCAGCGCCAACGGTATCGAAACTGGCAGAACCGTCTGTAATTGCTACAGCGTTAGCAGATAGCAGCGTGGTTTTAAGGGTGCGTTGGTTTATCGATGATGGTACACAGACTAATCGAGTAGCTTCTATCAATGAAGTTATTATTTTGGTTAAGGAGGCATTGGAAGAAGCGAATATATCCATTCCTTTTCCGATTACTACATTGGATACCAACCATCCATTATTGGTAAAAATAGAAAATAGTTCAGATATAAAAAACTAACCTTGTCCTTTAATCAAGTAAAATTATTATGATGGATTTAAGCACATTAACGTTTACCAAAATAAAAGATAATCCTAAACTAGTTGATCAATCTTTTAGCTTGTATAAAACCTCAGTTGTCCCCGACAAGGCATCAGTAGAAGTGACCGACGCCCTTGCACTGACGCAAGAGGATATTGAAAATTTAACCGATCAAGGATTTGATGAGAAAACTATCGAAGCTGTTGCCCAAGCGGTAAATGAGCAGCTTAGTAGTAATGCCAATGAAGAGGAAGATAGCGATAAAACTGACAGGAAATCGACCACAGAACCTCATTTAAATGCTAAGCATCAAACTCATAATATTGACGCCTCAAATGAACCAAATAAAACGTTAACCTTTGAGATGATCGACAAGAATATTCATCAAACTGTACAAAAGCAGTTAGAAGAACAGCAAGAAGCTCAGTACGAAGCCTTTAAACAGTATCTTGCTAAAAAAAATAGCGAACAAACCATTGATTATCGTCAAGTGCGTATCAATATCGAATCGGGGGCATTACCCACACGGGCATTTTATTTGTTAAATGGACTGGCGGCAATCATTGCTGGTTTTGGTTTATTGGCCAACTCCCCTGCGGTTGTGATTGGTGCAATGCTGGTTGCGATGCTGATTGGACCTATCAGCGGTATTGCCTTAGGTATTATCGATGCCCGATTTGCTTTGCTCAAAAAATCCTTACTGACGTTATTTTCAGGCGGTGTGCTGATTTATGCGATTGGTATGATATTAGGCTTGCTTTACCCAGAACAGTCACAAAGCCAAGAAATCATCGCCCGTACCGCCCCCAATACTATGGATGTGATGGTAGCACTCGCAGGCGGAACTGCCGGCGCGTATGCCATGATTTCTCGCAATCTATCGGTGGCAGTAGTTGGGGTAGCAGTGGCGACCGCTTTGGTGCCACCGCTGACCGCTAGCGGCATATTGTTAGCAAATGGTAAATACGATTTGGCATTAGGGGCATTGATTTTGACGCTAACCAATATCTTAGCGATTCAGTTTACCAATGCACTTGTGCTCTGGGTTGCAGGGTTTCGAAGGCTTGATACCGATGCGGCAGAAGATGAAAAAGTTAAGGATTCTAAATGGCAGCAAAGCTTGCTATTTATACGTCGCAATGCCGTATCCTTGGTACTGTTAATCGGGATTAGTATTTATTTAACCCTGAATTTTCAGCAAAAACTTAAACAACAAAGTTATGAAGCAGCCGTCAATAAAATTGTTAAACAATCTATTGCAAATCAGCCAAATTATGTGGTGAGTATTAGCTATGATGTGGCAGATAAAACCCCTAAAAAATCGCCTACTGATACGTCTAAACCTTATCTTATTCGCGTATTATTACAAGGTTTAACGCCACCGAAATATAGCGATATCCAATCAATGGAACAAAAAATTATTGCATTATCTAAGGCTCGCTTTCCAAGTCGCCCACAAGCTAAACTGCAAGTACGATTCGTACCAGAACAAGTGATTGAAACAACGCCAATCACTAAAGATGATGTTAAACTTGATGAGGCATCACTTAGTCAGATTAAAGAGAGTAACAAGTAAGACTCAATTATGTTATTTATTGCCAAAAGGGTAAGCAATAGTGTTTATAGTGTGAGTTATCAATAATATCTCTTGTTTTTGTTGAAGAATAGAACCGCTAATTATATGTCAGCGGTTTTTTCATATTAGAAATTCCTAAGTACTAATTCATGGGTGCTTATTGGAATAGCTTTTTAATAAGTCGTCAAACAACATACATATTGTAATTTTATGATAAAGTAAACAATTATCAATATTCTAAAAAGTGTTCGTTTTTTAGACAGATTGAACCGTCCCGGGATTGTCGGAGACCTAAAACTCTGAGACAATGCCCTTATGAAAAGCAAACAATACTCAACTGAAGTCAAGACTCGAGCTGTAGAGTTACTCATCGAATCACAAAAAGATTATCCCTCACTGTGGGCGGCCATCCAAGCCATTGCCCCTAAATTTGGCTGCACACCTGAAACCCTACGTTCATGGCATCAAAAGCACCTAGCTAGGCAAAATCCTGTGACCGTTACTACTCAAAGCCAAGCTGCTCGTATCGCTGAACTTGAGCGAGAAAACCGAGAACTCAAACAAGCGAACGAAATCATTCGCAAGGCAGCCGCTTTTTTCGCCCAGGCGGAGCTCGGCCGCCCACACAAGTGATGGTCAAATTCATCGATGATGAAAGGAAAAAGTATGGGGTCGAGCCGATTTGTAGAATACTGCCAATTGCCCCATCCACCTACTATCGCATCAAAGATGGGCAAGCAAATCCAGACAAGCAAAGTCGACGCAAACAAAGCGACAAACACCTCATGGCGCAAATCAAACAGATTTGGCAAGACAGTGGCTGTCGATACGGCATTCGTAAAGTCTGGCATAAGCTTAAGCAAGATGGTATGCCCAAATTAGGTCGCTGCACGGTTGAACGCCTGATGAAACAGCTTGGCATACAAGGCGTATGGCGGGGTAAAGGCAAAATTACCACTAAGCCGAGAGAGGATCAAGACAAGCCTGCTGATTTGGTCAAACGCAACTTTACTGCTGATGCCCCAAACAAGCTGTGGGTGGCTGACTTTACTTACATCAAGACCAAAACAGGCTGGGTTTATACCGCCTTTGTCATCGATGTGTTCAAACGAGTTATCGTGGGTTGGAAAGTATCTAATCATATGGACACTCAGCTAGTGCTAGATGCTCTAAATCAGGCGCTAGATGTCAGAGACCGTCCTAAAGGGGTGATTCATCATTCCGATAAGGGTAGTCAGTATCTATCGATTAAATACGGTGAACGGCTTAAACAGTCTGGACTTGCTGCCTCAGTCGGCACGACAGGTGATTCTTACGACAATGCCCTAGCTGAAAGCGTCAATGGGCTGTATAAAGCGGAGGTGATCGATTACTTAAAACAAGAATGGGATGGTGTAAATGATGTTGCTCTAGCGACCCTTGATTGGGTACACTGGTACAATCATGAACGATTGCATTCTACCAATGGATATGTGTCACCTATTTATGCGGAAAATATCTACTATTGTTCATTAAATCTGTCAGGTCATGCTGCCTGACTCAAGTAAACCTGTCTCCAATAAAACCAGGACAGTTCAGATGAGATTTAATTAAAAATGTTGCAAAAAATCCCTTAAAGTATTATTTTTCGGTTTTCTGTGCTAACCTCCTTATAAACTTACGTAGTAATCCCGTCAATTAAATATCAAACAAATGTATTCAATATTATATTTGACCCGAATTCTATGCTGATCCTTATCACGCAATATGCTAAGGCTTACACAAAAATTCTTGCAATCTCAATTGTTAAATTTACATTTTAAGCCGATAGCCAACGCCAACCTCTGTTAAGAAATGCTTAGGTCGTGAAGGATTGTCTTCAAGCTTTTGTCGCAAATTTGACATAAAAATTCGCACATAATGCCCTTGGTCTTGGTGCCCTTTACCCCACACTTCATCAAGGATTTGCTCATGGGTGAGCACACGCTGAGAATTGCGAATCAGTACTGAGAGTAAGCGATATTCAATGGGCGTTAAATGCACAACCTCACCATTTTTACTCACCTCACGTTGACTAGTATCAATACAAATATCACCCATTTGAACGATAGCATCATTGTCTTGGTTATTCTGGTAACGACGCAGCAACGCATTCACCCGCGCTAACAACTCCCCCATACTAAAGGGCTTTGTTAGATAATCATCCGCTCCGTAATTAAGCGCTTGTATCTTATCTTGCTCATTACTACGTGCGGATAAGACGATAATGGGCAGTTTTGACCAAGTACGGATATCATTGATAATCTCAAGTCCATCACTGTCTGGCAAGCCTAAATCAAGAATAATTAAATCAGGGCGACGTGTTGCCGCTTCGATAAGGCCTCGTTGCCCAGTTTCTGCGGTATAAACGACCCATGCTTCGTCTTCTAATACTTTTTTAATAAAACGGGCAATATGGGGCTCATCTTCAATGATTAAAATCGTTTTCATAGGTTCGTTATCTAGGTCGGTAAATTCTCATAATCTGAGGGTGAATTAATCGAAATATGCGATTGATTATGTAATTGGCTAGCAAACTGTCGTTGTTCGATTTGGCTAGGTTGAGGTAGTTCTATGGTAAAACATGCCCCATGCGGTACCACATTGGTGACGCTCAGCGTGCCCCCCAAACTTTTTACCAGTTCACGACTTAAGGCTAAACCCAGCCCTAAACCGGTTACTGTGCTTTCTTGATTACCACGAGTAAAGCGTTCAAAAATCTTAGCTTGCATCTCAATGGGTACACCATCACCGGCATCAATAACATTAATTTTAAAATGATTTTGGCTGTCTGATAGTGCTTGAATATGAATGGGTGACCCTAACGGTGAGTAATTAATGGCATTGGTGAGTAAATTATTAAGAATTCTTGCCAATAATAATTCATCGGTATAGATAAATTGTAGGGCGTCTGGAATATCCACAATGATATCTCGAGTGCCAAGAGCAAACTCTAATTGAGTTAATATTCCACCAATCAATTCTTCAAGGCTAATCCATTGTTTATTAACGCTTATACCGCCTGATTGCAGTGACGCATAATCTAAAATATTGACCACCAAACGTCCAATGGCCCTACTTTGCTGTTGGATATCTAATGCTAGTTGATGCTGTTCTTGCTCAGTTTGTGTTAGTTGCAATAAACTTTCAGCGAGCGTGGATAATACCGCAAGCGGTGTGCGAATATCATGGGACAATGCCGATAACAGCGTTCCTCGCAGCTGCTCTGATTTTACTTGAATCACCGCTTCTTGAGCAACTTTTGCCAAATAAATTCGCTCCAATGCCAAAGCAATTTGGGCAACTGCCACATCTAAAAAACGCTGTTGTTCAGGCTGATTAAAATAACTGGTATCTTTGGGCAAGACGGCAATTACCCCTAATACTTGCCCTGAAGCTGCCAGTGGACGGTATTGCATTTTGTTCGCCGTAAGCGTGTTGGTGCCAAATCCTGCAAGCTGATTATGGTCATATACCCACTGCGTCACTGCCCAATCAAATTCTGACGGTACGGCGGTATCACTCACCAAGTTTAACCGACCTTGATTGTTGGGCGTGACAACTAATGCATAACGGGCTAAATGTTGTAATAACCACAGCGTCGCATGGTCAGCAATCTGTTCAGTTTTACGTGCCGCACTTAAGCCTTGGCTTAATTCACTTATCGATTTGGCTTGGAGCTCACGACGACGAGCGGATTGGGCTTGAAACCGTAACCCAACCGCTAAGTTATTAATTAATAAGGAGACGACAATCAACACCCCAAAGGTCAATAGATATTGTACATCGCTTACAGAAAAAGAAAATTTTGGCTCAACAAAGAAAAAATCAAAGCTTAATACGCTAACAATAACCGCAAAAATCCCAGGAAAACGACCGAAACGTACCGAAACAAACACGATTATCAGTAAGTACAGCATTAAAACATTAGCTAAATCCAGCCATTGGGTGAGTTTAGCAAGTGAGGCAGTGACCAACGTACAACCCACGGTTGCGACCAGATAGGCCCTTACGTTATGGTTTGCCCATAACTCTTGATAGTTCGGCGCTTTGCTAATAAGAGAAGCTGATGTATTCGGGGTGGTGTCAGCCACTTGATTAACTATGATTAAGTCAAGCTTGGTGTCTTGTTTACCGATTTGCTCGATCAAAGAATTTCGCCAACACCCCAATTTGGGTCGTTGTTGTCCAATGATAATGCGTCCAATATTAAACTGATGGGCATAGCTCGTCAGTCCTTCAGCAACACTATTGGCGGTAATAATCTGGGTCGTTGCCCCCATGTATTCCGCCAAACGTAGGGCATCTAAGATTTTTTGCTTATTTTTGGAAAGGTTAGATGGGGTTTCCACATGGGTCACATACCATTTGGTATGCAAGCTACCCGCAAGTCTAGCAGCATGGCGAATCAGGCGTTCATTATTACCAGTACTACTTAAGCCGACTAATAGTTGGTCTGTGGTGTTCCATATTGGTGAAATCCGTGCCTGTTTACGATAATTACGCATATCGGTATCAACACGGTCAGCAGTACGACGCAGTGCCAATTCACGTAAGGCTATCAGATTGCCTTTGCGAAAAAAATTTTTTACTGCATTTTTGGCTTGATTGGGCAAATATACCTTGCCTTCCTCTAACCGTGTTAATAGTTCATCGGCAGGCAAATCGACCAACACCACTTCATTGGCAGCATCAAAAAACCAATCCGGTAGTGTCTCTCGCACCGCTATGCCGGTGATTTGATTGACCACATCATTAACACTTTCTAAATGCTGTACATTTAAAGTAGTATAAACATTGATGCCTGCATTGATTAGCTCTTCCACATCTTGCCATCGCTTAGGATGACGGGAAGTCGGCACATTGCTATGGGCCAGTTCATCAACCAACAGAATATCTGGGTGAATCGCTAAAGCGGCATCGATATCAAATTCTTTAAGGGTTTGTCCTCGATAGTCAATTTGCTTGAGTGGTAAAATCGTTAAGCCTTCGAGCAATGCAGCGGTTTCGCTACGTCCATGCGTTTCCACAATGCCGACAAGTACGTTAAAGCCCTGAACTTGGGCTTGTCGTGCTGCCATCAGCATATCGTAAGTTTTACCCACACCTGCTGATGAGCCAAAGAAAATCTTGAGCTTGCCTCGGGTCGTGGTCAACGTCTCTGCCTCAATTTGATTGAGTAGCTCATCAGGGTTGGGGCGGTTATCAGTCATGCCTTGCTCTTATGTTTACTTTATTGTTTTGAATTAGCCAGTTTATCTAAAGCCACGTTAACTGCCAACACATTCACCACTGGCTCACCTAAAACGCCAAATAGTGGGGCTTGGGTATTATCACGAATGGCTTTTTTAACCGTATCTACGCTAATGCCTCGTTGTTTGGCAATACGACCCACTTGCCATTCAGCAGCTGCAGGTGAGATATGGGGGTCAAGACCACTGGCAGAGGTAGTCACCAAATCAAGCGGTATTGGGGCGGTATTGGTGGGGTCGCTTGCTTTTAATTTGCTAACGGCGGCTTGCACATTTTTCGCCAGCTCAGGGTTTAGAGGACCTAAGTTACTGCCCGTTGAAGCTTTAGCATCGTATTTCGCCGCTGACGGGCGTCCCCACAGATATTTAGGGTCATCAAAGTTTTGCCCAATTAGGCGTGAGCCAATCGTTTTACCTTGGCTATCTTTATATAGACTACCATTGGCTTGCGTTGGCATCATCAGTTGCGAGACAGCGGTCATCCCCAGCGGATACAGCACCCCTAGAATCATGCTTAAGATGATAAACAATAGCAATGCCGGTTTTAGCATGGCAAATTGAATGGCAGATTGGTTGTTATTATCGGTATAGATTGTCGTATTCATCGTATTTTCCCTCAGGCTATGCCAAATGTAAGGTGTTTAAAATCACATCAATCACTTTAATCCCAATAAATGGCAGTATTAATCCACCTAAGCCGTAAATTAACAGGTTGGTGCGTAGCAACGTCGCTGCTTTGGCAGCACGGTATTTCACGCCTTTTAACGCCAGTGGAATCAACGCAATGATGATTAACGCATTAAAGATGACGGCAGATAAAATGGCACTGGTTGGGCTACCTAAATGCATGATATCTAAAACTTTTAACGCAGGGTAAGTGCTGGCAAAGGCAGCAGGAATAATGGCAAAATATTTTGCCACGTCGTTGGCAAGGCTAAAAGTCGTTAAAGCACCACGGGTCATTAGCATCTGTTTGCCTGTTTGCACCACTTCAATAAGTTTGGTGGGGTTGGAATCTAAGTCCACCATATTCGCCGCTTCTTTTGCCGCTTGGGTACCACTGTTCATGGCAACAGCCACATCGGCTTGTGCCAAGGCAGGGGCATCATTAGTACCGTCACCAGTCATGGCAACCAGTTTACCTTGCTCTTGGTAACTACGAATACGAGCCAGTTTTTGCTCTGGGGTGGCTTCTGCCATAAAATCATCAACGCCTGCTTCTGCGGCAATCGCAGCGGCGGTTAAGGGATTGTCTCCAGTAATCATCACAGTACTAATGCCCATGCTACGCAGTTCAGCAAATCGCTCTTTAATGCCTGTTTTTACAATGTCTTTTAGCTCAACCACACCCAGTACTTTTTTACCATCGGCAATGACGAGTGGCGTACTACCACGGCGAGCGACTTCTTCGACTTGGTGTTTGACGTTGTTTGAAATGATGCCACCTGCCTGTTCAACCCAGCGAGCAATGGCATCAAAAGCACCTTTACGAATCTGTCGGCCGCCAATATCGGTACCACTCATACGAGTTTGGGCAGTAAATTCAATCGCTTCGTAAGGCCGAGTTTTAAAATTAGCATCAGTCAAATTAAACTGCTGTTCCGCCAGTTTAACAATACTGCGTCCTTCTGGGGTTTCATCGGCCATTGAAGCAAGCATCGCTGTTTCTGCCAATTCACTGGCAGTAATACCTTGTGCTGCCACAAACTGCGACGCTTGGCGATTCCCGTAAGTAATGGTGCCTGTTTTATCGAGCATTAACACATCGACATCGCCTGCGGCTTCGACCGCACGCCCTGAGGTGGCAATCACATTGGCTTGCATCATACGGCTCATCCCAGCGACGCCAATGGCTGATAACAAACCGCCAATCGTGGTCGGGATTAAACAAACCAGCAATGCCACCAAAATCACCAGCGACGTTGGAATACCTTGACCTGACGCTTTGACGGCAAATTGTGAAAAAGGCAGTAACGTGACGCACACCATTAAAAAGATAAACGTTAACGCCACCAATAAAATGGTTAACGCAATCTCATTGGGCGTTTTACTGCGTTTTGCCCCTTCGACGAGTGAAATCATACGGTCTAAAAAGCCTTGTCCAGCCGCTTGGGTAATACGAATGATGAGCCAGTCTGACAATACCCGAGTCCCACCCGTCACCGCATTAAAGTCGCCACCGCTTTCGCGAATCACAGGGGCTGACTCTCCCGTAATCGCTGACTCATCCACCGAGGCTAAGCCTTCAATCACCTCACCATCGGCAGGAATCACTTCACCGGCTTCCACCAATACGATATCGTCCTTATCCAATTCTGTGGCAAGCACGGTCATGGTGGCAGTACGGTCTTCGATATTAAGGAGTTTACGGGCTTTGACGTCTTGACGAGCCTGTTTAAGGCTAGCGGCTTGCGCTTTGCTACGTCCTTCTGCCAAGGCTTCGGCAAAATTGGCAAACAAAATCGTAAACCATAGCCAAAGGGTTACGCTCAAATCAAAGCCAAACTCTGAGCGATGTTCGGGGAAAATTAAGGCTTGAATCGTTAGTAACGTGGTTAAAATACTGCCCACATACACCACAAACATCACCGGATTACGCCACTGTACTTTAGGGTTTAGTTTAGCAAACGTTTCTTTTAACGCAGGTTTGACCAATTCAGGGGCAAACATGCTTTGTGGTGTTTTTTTATGATGAGGTTCATTCGGCTGATGGTTTGTATTTATGGGCTGATTAGGACTAATAGTTTGTGTCATGATAAATTCCTTTAATGTGAGTCTGCGACGGCTACTGGTGCATCCAGATTTGCTCAATAATTGGGCCGAGTGCTAACGCTGGGATAAAAGTCAAAGCCCCAACCAATAACACCGTGCCGATAAGTAGCCCAACAAATAGTGGTGTAGTGGTTGGTAGCGTACCGTTATTGACAGGTAATCGTGGTTTTTTCGCCAGTGAACCTGCCAATGCCAGTACGGGTAAAATAACCCCAAACCGACCTACCAGCATGGCAATCCCCAACATCACATTATAAAAAGGAGTATTGGCACCCAGTCCTGCAAAGGCAGAACCATTGTTGTTTGCCGCCGAACTAAACGCATATAAAATCTCACTAAAGCCATGAGCAGATGGGTTAAATACCCCGGCTTGACCTGTCTCCGTCATCACACTAATCGCTGTACCGATGAGTACTGTCAACGGTGCAGCAAGCAGTCCTAATACCACCATTTTCATCTCATACGGTTCGATTTTTTTGCCCAAATATTCAGGGGTACGACCAATCATCAGTCCTGACACAAACACCGCCAAGATTGCGAACAACAACATGCCATAGAGACCGGCACCGACACCGCCAAATACCACTTCACCTAGCTGCATTTGGAGCATGGGAGCCAGACCGCCCATGGGGGTAAATGAGTCATGCATGGCATTGACGGCACCACACGACGCCGCCGTGGTAATAGTCGCAAACAGGGAAGACGCGACGATGCCAAAACGGGTTTCTTTACCTTCCATATTGCCGCTCATATCAGGCGACACCAGACCACTCACTTGGTTAGCCAACCAAGGGTTGCCTGCCAATTCACTGCTGACAGTGAGCCAATACATGCCTAAAAACAACAGCGTCATCGCCGACAAAATCACAATACCTTGACGCAGATTGCCACTGATTTTTCCTAAGCAGAAACATAACGCTGTTGGAATTAAGAAAATGGCGAGCATCTCAATAAAGTTAGAAAGTGCAGTAGGATTTTCAAACGGATGTGCTGAGTTGGCATTAAAAAAACCGCCACCATTCGTGCCTAACATTTTAATCGCTTCTTGCGAGGCAACAGGTCCTAGGGCAATATTTTGGACTGCCCCTTGTAATGTGCTGACACTGACAGTTGATGATAAGGTTTGAATCACCCCTTGGCTTACTAATAACAACGTAATAACGATGGCAATGGGCAACAAAATATACAGATTGCTTCGCCACAAATCGACCCACGCATTGCCAATACCTTGGGCGTTTTTACGGGTTAACCCACGTATTAACGCGAACGCTACCGCAATCCCGGTTGCTCCTGATAAAAAGTTTTGCAATGACATACCTAGCATTTGGGTCAGGTAGCTCATGGTAGATTCACCACCATAGCTTTGCCAGTTGGTATTGGTCATAAAGCTGACAGCAGTGTTAAACGCTGAATGCCAAGTGGGTGCGGAAAATTTTTCTGGATTGAGCGGTAAAATGCCTTGTAGCAATTGCAACCCGAATAATGCCACTAAACCAATGATATTAAATAGCAAAATTGCTATGGCGTACTGTTTCCAGTTCATCTCACCACTGAGTTTGCCGTGATTGTCCACGCCTAACATCCCAAAAAGGGAAAACCAGCGTTGTTCATTGGCAGATAAAGGGGCTTGCATCCGCTTCACCATAAATCCTGCTAACGGATAGGCAAGCATAAATAATACCCCAAGGTATAAAAGGACTTGAATGAAGGCAGAGGAAGTCATTAAAACTCCTCCGTTTTGATAAGGACGTACACCAGATAGATAAATAACCCGAGTGCCATCAACCCTGCTAACGCTTGCATAGCCAACTCCTTGATAAATTAAGCATAAAATTTGTCAATGCTTATTATTACCAAGAAGCTTGTAAATTTGCCGTTAATTGTTAAAGTGCAGATATAAAGAAAGTGTAAATATAGGGTTTTTAGTTTGCAGATTAGTCTTTACAATTTAATAAGCTTTACCTTGTAAATTTTAAGTCAACTCAACACTTGTTATTATTGAAAATAAAAGACCGACCTTTTAATGCGGTCTTTTGCATTCTGATATTTGGGGTCAGCACAGAATTCGAACCATATTGTACGCTAAAGAATTCAATGTTGATTTCTAGTTGTACGCTAAAGAATTCAATGTTGATTTCTAGTACATCGTTTAATCCAAAAATTGGTCACTTAAACATTGGCTCACCATCAATGGTAGTAGATAGCTTTCCTTGCTGCCAATGGAGTCGTGGTGTATCTTCACTATGCAACTTTGAAGTTTGTCCCGAATGCTCAATGACAATGCCTTGTTGATCGATCACTGCAGTACCAATGACATACGTGTAAACATAGCTACTCTTAGCTTTGGCAGAGACACTAGGATTAAAGACACACTCTACAATTTGGTCGCCATACTGCATACGCATTTTCGGCTGTAGCGAAGCAATTGATACCGCACCATTGCTAATGGCAGAGTATACAGAGAATACGATTCCAACCCGACCACCTATTAATTTTGCAATGTCACTATTAATTTCGACTCTTTCAACACCAGGCTCGCTAGTGCTAGCGCCAGTAACATCACCCAAGTGTCTGATAAAAGGAAATTTTTCCAAAGCGCCCATTTGCTTTGGTGCATGTATATAATGCATTTTTTTCTCACCTTCAATCAAAATGCCTACCCTTAAATCTAAGTCATCGTTATCACTACAGCTATCACCATTATCCACCCAAATTGCTTCGACAATAAATGATGACTGCTGCTTTGTTAGATTCACTCTATGTGGGATATTAGGCTTATCAAGTGTAACCTTTGTTAACGAAACTTTGGTTGGTGTTGCGACATTCTGTGTCTGAGCTTTAGAAGCATCTAATGCAGGCGCTTGGCTCGATTCTGCAACTTCACCGCCATAATACTCAATCAGACTTGGTAAGCCACCATTAAATCCTTGACCAACTGCATTGAAGCGCCAAATACCGTCCTTTTTATAGCATTCCAATAGCATAATAGCGCGCTGCTGTTCAAACATATTGCCATCAAATGCAAAACTGGCTACTACCTGCCCCTGTAAGTTTAAGATGCTTATCTGGCTATTGCCAATTTGCGACATCATACCAGGTCCGTCGATCGCTAATGTCACCATCAGATGCTCAATCTTAGTGTCTAAGGCAGATAAATTAACCTCAAACACTGAGTGTTTGTCACTGTTTTTTGTCAATTTGATAGAGTTACAAGGACTAATGGGCTGATTGTAGAAAATCATATAAGCTTCATCGCTTAATCGATTTGCATGATCTAGACCAAATATTGAGACATCAATCACAAGCGAACTTGTTATATCTACTTGTAAAGAAAATGATGAGGCATTCGGCAATATATCATTGACCTTTAATTTTTGACCGCGAATCAGCTGCATAATTAGTCCTTGTTTTTTTAATTGTTGTATTTTGTAGTGGCATAGTAAACCAAGACAGTTAATAAGAGATTATAATACCTTAAGTAGAGGAATAATCTCATGACAAAAGTTAGAAATCAATACTCAGCAGAATTTAAACTTGAACTCATCAAATTGATTGAAGAACAAGGGCAAAAAGTGCCCGATGTTGCCAGTCAATACAATGTTGGCAAATCAACCTTAGAAAAATGGCTACAACGATACCGTGCAGAACAATCAGGCAAACCATTAGCCACAGGTAGAGCTATCACACCCGAACAACAAGAAATCCAACGACTGAAAAAAGAAGTCGCACAGCTTAAGCTGGAACGAGACATATTAAATAAGGAAGGATAAGCGAAGCGCTGCTTCGCCCCGACGCAAGGCGAGAGCTATGCTCGAGTGGGCCGCGGTGTACTTCGCAAGTCAGTCCAAATGAAGTACGCCTTTATTCGGGACAACCAGAACTTATGGTCTATTCGTCGCCTATGTTCTACTTTAGATGTTCATCACAGTGGGTATTATGCTTGGTTAAAAAAGCCCATTAGCAAAACCGCTAGAGAAAATCAAAAGCTATCAGGATTAATCAAACAGTTTTGGCTAGAATCGGGTGGTGTCTATGGCTATCGCAAGATTCACTATGATTTAAAAGATATTGGTGAAGCTTGTGGTGTCAATCGTGTACATCGACTGATGAAAGCAAATGGTCTTAAATCACAGCGTGGCTATCGTAAACCTCGGTCCTATGCAGGTACACCGTCT
This sequence comes from Moraxella tetraodonis, assembly GCF_022359095.1. Lineage (NCBI taxonomy): Bacteria > Pseudomonadati > Pseudomonadota > Gammaproteobacteria > Moraxellales > Moraxellaceae > Moraxella > Moraxella tetraodonis. Next base: position 28,788 of record NZ_JACSYB010000004.1, read on the forward strand.
GTTGTTGCCGCGAACACGTTAGCCCGACAGTTTAATCCAATTGAGCCAAATCAATCATGGGTCACAGATATTACTTATATCCGTACACATGAAGGATGGCTATATTTAGCAGTGGTAATTGACCTGTTTTCACGTCTTGTGGTTGGCTGGTCTATGAAGTCAAGGATTGCAACAGACCTTATACTAGATGCATTATTGATGGCTTTGCTTAGAAGAAACCCTAAGAATAAAGTGCTGATTCATTCTGACCAAGGCAGTCAATATACTAGTCATGAATGGCAGACGTTTCTTAAGCATCATAATCTTGAAAGCAGTATGAGCAGACGAGGCAACTGCCATGATAATGCGGTTGCTGAAAGCTTTTTTCAGTTGCTAAAGCGTGAAAGAATCAAAAAGAAAATATATCTTTCAAGAGATGAAGCTAAATCAGATATTTTTGAGTATATTGAGATGTTTTATAATTCTAAACGCAGACACGGTTCCATTGGTCAACGTTCTCCGTTAGAGTATGAGAAGAACCATCAACAGATGGTTATGTGTGTCTAGATTTTTGGTGGCTATTCACCCAGTACAGTTTACTTGACCACTACACCAGTTATATTCTAGGTTATTACAGCCAAGTTAGACCACATAGCTTCAATATTTACTTAACACCAGTCGAGAAAGAAAAACAGTTTTTTAATCAAAATCTTTTAAAGGCTGTCTAATTAAACTTGACCACTACAACTTTGGAAAAACGGTGAGCGCTATTTAAATGCCAGCTTGCAGTTTGTACATTTGGCTTTCATTGCATTATTATTGAAAAGATTGTGAACAGGTTATCAGTACAGTTCACTTCATCATTACACTTTTTGTATCTCAAATGTTCAATACAGCTAATTAATATCTCAGATCGAATTAATTTAGCAACATCCACAGTAGAAAACTTTTGTTGGTGAGCCATATTTTTTGGCATTGGTAAAGTAATTTTAAGTGAACGATCGTGCACACAAATGCTAGGTTTAACCTATTTTAATAAAGTATGGACTGATAAAATAGTTATTTAATTTATATAACACTATCAAAGATAATAGGTTTCATATGACTTCAGCCCATGATAACTCTTTTGAAAACAACTTTAATAAACCCTGGTTCGCCACTTATCAGTGCTACGGTATTTCGCCCAATATCCACATGCCTAACAAGGATACCTCTCTCATCGATATCCTTGAAAAAACGATGCAGAATCATCCTAATCGCATCGCAAGTCTCAGTATGGGTCGAGCTTTTACTTACCGCGAACTGGATTTGACCAGTCGAACCGTAGCTGCTTATTTGCAAGAGTTAGGATTAGTCAAAGGGGATAAGGTCGCGATCATGCTGCCGAACGTGATTCAATATGCAATTGTTGCAATCGCTGTATTGCGTGCAGGGCTGATATTAGTCAATGTCAATCCGCTTTATACTAGTCGCGAACTTGAGCATCAACTTCAAGATGCGGAAGCCAAAGCCATTTTTATCTTAGAAAATTTTGCCCATACCTATCAAGCCATATCGCCTACCTTGGTCGAGTATGTGATTATGTGTCGCGTGGGCGATATGCTAGGTAAAGTTAAAGGCACGCTGGTTAATTTTGGAGCAAAATATATCAAAAAAATGGTACCTGATTGGCAGATTAAGCAATTTTCTTGGTTTAGCGACGTGCTTAAATCCAACCCTGCCTTGTATCAGCGTCCTGATCTGACCTTAGAAGATACCGCATTGCTGCAATATACAGGCGGTACCACAGGGGTAGCCAAAGGTGCTATGCTGACTCACGGGAACTTAATTGCTAATATTTTACAAATTGATGCCTTAGTCGACACGAGTTTTAACCAAGAAGAGCGCGAACGAGAACATGTGATATTAACCGCTTTGCCTTTATATCATGTGTTTGCCTTTACCATATGCTGCTTATACGTTTTTAGAATGGGTTACACGCAATTGTTAATTGCCAATCCACGCGATTTAGACGCCATGGTAAAATATATTAATCGCTATTCACTGACCTTTTTTATTGGGATTAACACGTTATTTAATGCCCTGGTACATCACCCGAAATTTAGGGAAGCTGACTTTGCTAAATTAAAGGTTACGATTGCTGGCGGTATGTCAGTCAATAGTAATGTCGCTGAAGAATGGCACAGAATCACGGACACTATCATTGTTGAAGGCTATGGCTTGTCAGAATGTTCCCCTGTGGTGGCGTTTAACCCCATTCGTATTGAACATTTTACGGGCAAAATTGGGATCCCTGCTTCCTCAACGGATGTGGTATTGCTCGATGATGATGAGAGACCTGTGGCACTGGGTGAACGCGGTGAAATTGCCGTTAAAGGCCCTCAAGTCATGAAAGGCTACCACAATGCACCTACTGAAACGCTCACAGCTTTTAGTAAGACAGGCTATTTTAAAACAGGTGATATTGGGGTTATGGATGACAAAGGCTTTATTAAGCTCGTCGACCGTAAAAAAGAGATGATATTGGTTTCAGGTTTTAATGTCTATCCTAATGAAATCGAAGAAGTCATCATGCAACACCCTGATATTCTTGAATGCGGCGTTATTGGGGTGCCGAGTGATTCTAGTGGCGAAGTACCTAAAGTGTTTGCAGTTCGTAAAAATAGCCAATTAACCGAACAAGCCCTACTTAATTATGCCAAAGAGAATCTAACAGGCTACAAACGCCCACGAAAAGTCGAGTTTGTTGACAGTTTGCCCAAATCTGCGGTGGGCAAAGTGCTACGTAAGGAGTTAAGAGCGTTAGAGAAGAAGGAATAAAATAGTAGGTAGCGGTATAGGGGTCAACTAAGATTGGTAGTGTTCAAAAAACTGTGTCATTCCCATAAACTGTCAAATAAAACAGGAATGACAACATGCAAAACTTTGACTTTAACGAAGCCTTAAAAGCTATTCAATCTGGTAAACCCATCACAGGCAGTGATGGTGTCCTTGCCCCGCTCATAAAGCAACTCACCGAAGCGGCACTATCGGCTGAAATAGACAGCTACCTTGAACAAAGTCCCAGTAGCAATCGCCGTAACGGCTACAGCAAAAAGACCGTCAAATCAGCCGTTGGTAGCTTTGAGCTTGAAACGCCACGTGACCGTAATGGGGAATTTGAACCTGAGCGAGGAAATAGCGAAGCATCGCTTCGCCCGAGCGCAAGACGAAGGCTATGCCTGAGTGACTGGTTAAAAAGCATCAAACTAAGCTTACCCCTGAAATTGACAATCGTATCCTGTAGCTATTCTCGCATGGCATGAGCTATACGGCTATCAAAGACCACATTGCTGAGATTTATCAGCTTGAGGTCTCAGAAGCCACCATCAGTAGTATCACAGACCAGCTTATCCCTCAGCTTAAAGCATGGCAATCTCGTCCACTCGATAGCGTTTATCCATTTGTCTGGCTCGATGCCATTCACTACAAAGTCAAAGAAGAAGGACGCTATGTCAATAAAGCGGTTTACACGCTGTTAGCACTCAATACCGAAGGTCGTAAAGAACTCATTGGTTTGTACTGCTCCGAGAGCCCACTCGAGCATAGCTCTCGCCTTGCGCTCGGGCGAAGCGATGCTTCGCTATTTCCTTGCTCAGGAGCAAACTACTGGCTATCGGTGCTCACTGACTTACACAATCGTGGCGTACAGGATATTCTGATTGCCTGTGTCGATGGGCTTAAAGGCTTCCCTGAAGCCATTCAAGCCATATTCCCTAATACTGAGGTGCAACTGTGTGTGATTCATCAAATCCGTAACAGTATTCGCTATGTGGCAAGTCGTGACCAAAAAGCCTTTATGCGGGATTTAAAGCCTGTCTATAAGGCAGTGAATAAGGAATCTGCTGAGTTAGCCCTTGATGAGCTTGATAGGCTTTGGGGTAATAAATATCCTGCTGTGATTGCTTCTTGGCGAGATAAGTGGCACTTGCTATCTGCTTATTTCAAGTACCCCGAAGCGGTCAGAAAGCCAATTTATACAACCAACGCCGCCCCAGCAGTGCATCGCCAATTTCGTAAGTTGACCAAGACTAAGGGAGCGTTCCCAAATGAAACTAGCTTGCTTAAGCTCTTGTATGTTGGTATGTTAAATGCGTCGGAGAAATGGACAATGCCAATTAACAATTGGGGACAAACAATGATGCAGTTGTCTATCCATTTCCCTGGTCGATTAGATGCTGTAATGAGCCTCTAATTTAATTTATCCTGACACAGAATTTTGAACGCCCTCATACATTCAAAAGTAAAGGCTGTCAGATTTGAGCAGTGGCGCTAATATGATAAATTAGTTTCTTGTGAAACGTGTTTTATTAGCCTTTGCAAATACTATGTTTTTTAAAATATACACTATTATTAAAAACTCAAAAATGTTAAATTCGAGCTTTTAATAATCCCAATGATGACTTCCCACCATCCCCTGCCATACCGTCACACACGCGAGCGCATCGGCCGTAGCTCGGTGCGCATTGCTATGTTCTACCCCAAAATGCGAACAAGCCTCGCTTAGGCTAAAATAGCGATTGGCTTTAAAATACGGTGAGTATTGCCCGATAAAATCAGCAAACTGCTTGCACAAGCATTTAACCTCAACTTGCTGCAAGCGAAGCTTATGACCCGATTGGCGCATCATACTAATATCAAAGTTTGCGTTATAGGCATACAGGGTTCTTCCTTTGAGCAACTGTACAATCGCGGGTTGAATATCAATAAAGGTAGGTTTACCTATCAGCTCATGAGGATAAATACCATGCACCTTAAATGCCCCTGTACTTGAAGGTCTATCTGTGTAGATTAGCGTGTCGATAATCAGATTTCTATCACTATCACAAAACGCAATTTCGATGATTTGGTCTTCCCTGCCGCCACCGGTGGTTTCGGTATCAAAGAACAAGGGTTTGCTGGTGTCATGTGTTTGGTTATAGGCAGCTACCCGATCAAAGATGACGGCAATCTGCTCATCTTTGGTCAAATGACTGATGGGTTGTTTATTAGCCAAACCACTCATTTGCTGCTGATGGTTTAAATCGTCTATCCCCATATTTTATTACGACTTAGGCAACAGTAAATCCAATAAATCTTCATTAGGCGCACTGTCATGCGTTTTTGACGGCTTTGGACGGTATTCGGCTGTATATCCCTCTCCCATTGGTAACAAAAGCTCAAATGCGTTCTCATGCGTCATGTTAAGCCAATCCGTTCGATGCTGAGGCTCAATCACCACAATCGAGCGTTTTTCATCTTCAGGTTTATGAAACTGGGACATAAACGGATGCTGATCGGCATTAATAGTGAGCATAGTCATAGAGCGAATCAATTGATCGCCAATTTTTACCATCTCATATAACCCAGCCACGGTAAAAGGCTCATTATCTTCGCGGTGAATGCCATAGCGATGTGCTTTACCGTTAATGTATTTAGGCTCATAGATGGTTTGTACCGGAATTAACGCAAACTGGTTATTGTACCAAGCGTGTTTAAAACTTGGTTTACCGGCAACGGTTTCACTACGCGCATTGTAGGTGTGTTTAGCAAAGCTGGTGTCTTTGGCCCATTTAGGAATCATACCAAACATCGCAGATCGCCACTCTGCTGGGTCACCGATATTGGCAAATAGTATCGGTGCCTCGTAACCCGGATAAATCTCGTCTTTAAAGTCAAAGCTTAACTGCTGATTGGTAAAGCGTGACGCTTGCGCTTGGGTAATCGGTTGAAAGTTGGCACACATACAGGATTCTCTTGGTTAAATTAATGCACAGTTAATAAATCAGACAGTTTGGTGGTATAGCTTGGGCTTAAAAACGCTCGATTCATCTGCCAGTCTTGCTGCTTGGCTATGCCGGTACTGGCAATATACAATCGGCCACCATTGCCTTTAGATGAACCTTTGGCTTGAGCTTTGCTCTGGTACGCCATCTGCTGATTAATCGCATCCATCACTGCCATTAGCTTTTGTGATTGCTGCTGTTTTAAGAGGTCAGGCTTCTCAAACAAATCATCAACGATGGTAGCCTGATCTTGAATCGCACACAGCATGACACCGGCTTTGGCATACTTTAAATTAGGTTTATAAATCCGCTCTAGTACTTGTCTAGCGCCAGCAATCATCACCCGGGTATCACAGGTGGCATTAATAAACTGATATTGACCGCGAATACTTTGGTAAGGCTCATTGGGGTTAAAGGCACTGGTCTTGGCAAACACCACCAGTATCTTACACACGCTTTGCTGCTTACGCAGTTTGACCGCTGCTTTAGACACATGACCCATCACCGCTTGGCTTAAGTCATCAAACTCGGTGATCTTTTTAGAAAAGGAGCGCGATGACACAATTTCTTGTTTAGCCATTGCCGCTTCTAAACCTAAACACATAATGCCATTGAGTTCTAAATTGGTACGCTCCATAACCACATTAAAATGCTGACGCACTAAGCTATGTGACATCGCGGCAAACTGTGCTACTGTGGTAATGCCTAGACTGTGTAGTTTTTTAGTATGCTGACGACCAATCCCCCATACCTCTTCAACCGGTGTAATGGTCATCAACCGCTCAGTCCAGCTGGCTTTATCCAACACACAAATCCCTTGCGTCGCTGGATGCGTTTTAGCAGCGTAATTGGCCAGTTTCGCCAAGGTCTTGGTCTTCCCAACCCCAACCCCTACTGGAATGCCAGTATGACGCTCAACGGTAGTTTTAATGAGCTTGGCGTAAGCTGTTAAATCGTTAAGCGCCGCTGGATAGCGACCTAGGTATAAAAACGCTTCATCAATGGAATACACTTCCACGTCAGGACACAGCTGTTCAAGTGTATTCATCACCCGCGCTGACATATCAGCATACAAGGCGTAATTGGAGCTAAATACTGCAACACGATGCTGCTGTAGAAAGTCTTTAATCTGAAAGTAAGGAACGCCCATTTTAATCCCTAATGCTTTAGCCTCCGCGGATCTAGCAACCACACAGCCATCGTTATTGGATAGCACCACGACCGGTCTATGTGTTAAGTCAGGACGAAACAGCTTTTCGCAAGACGTATAAAAGCTATTGCAATCAATTAAGGCGTACATAAGGGTTCATAACAATGGCAAAAAAAATTAAGACTAGTTTAGGCAAAAAGACAAGTCATCAAAATGACAAATGACGACTAAACGACAATGACCGTCGTGTGAGTTGTAAACAGCGATAAGAAATTAGATGAAATGAAAACTTACTTGTAGATAGGACGTTTAGTGCCGCGACCAATGGGGCGAATGACATTGGTGACCACACCAAATACTTCAAAGTCAACTTCACCGACTAAGGTAATGTCTTCAAAGGATTCGTTATGGGCAATTAAACTTGGATAAGGATAAAGATTGAGCTCTTTAACCGTAAACTCATTAAATAAGCGAGCGACGATAATGTCGCCATGTTGGGTCTCAAGACTCCGATCCACCACCAGCAAGTCATTGGGATAGATACCTGCATCAATCATCGACAACCCATCGACTCTGACTAAGAAAGTGGCATTAGGATGATCGATACACAAGTCATTTAAATCCACACATTCTTCAACATAGCCTTCAGCAGGTGAGGGAAATCCTGCTGGAATGGCTTCTAAAAACAAAGGAATGGGTTGGTAGCTTTGGGCTTCGAGTCGGTGAAGGATGGCGACGGTCATAATAGGTTCGTCATATTGATAATTGGTATGACTATGCTAATTTCATTAATCCTAAATTTCAAATTGATTTTTTAAATCCTACTTGCACTAAGTACTTTTCATAAAACTTAACTCGCTCAGGATCTGAAAGCTCATTGGCAATTTGTTCGGCAAACACGTCATAGTTTCGACCTGCCTCCCCTTTAGCAAGGTAAGATAATTCATGAAGCTTGGATAACTTTTTTGCAAAATGGTAACGCTGACTATCGGTCATTGGCACGAACATATCGAGGGTATTGGTATCACGTTTTACATCCTTTAATGGTGCTTCTTTATTTTTTAAAGTTACCGTAAAAATAAATCCTATGATACTCCGTCCCTCTTTAATTTGTTGGTAGGACACTTTTAAGTCAGTCACTTTATTAATTTCATTAACTGCCATATCTAAGACACGTTTTTTAAAATCAAACATCCTCGCATATTCGTTTTCTTGCAATCCTAACTGCGCTCTAAATGTTTCTAATTCAAATAAAGGGGTCTTTTTTGCCGCTTTCCATTGAACAAGTAATTCATATAGCCGAGTTGAATAAGCGCTATCCAAACCAGATGTTTGTTGTAAAGAATACTGAGTAAAAAAATCAACTGCACCATCAATTCTGCTAATTCCCTTGACTACAGCTGGCGTAAAAGATAATTCAATTTCACCTTGGTTATCTAAATACCGCACTTGAGACAACCAACGACTTTTTACCAGTAGACCATCTTCATCAATAAAGCTAAATCGGCGATTAAACAATGTCTCTTCAGTTTCTTTAATCCTCATATAGGCATTTTGTCGCGTAGTTTCAAATACCTCTACATAGCGTGACGCACTAATTGTTAAAGGCGTAGATGGATCTAGACCTTTTCCACTTTCACGAGCATCTACAATCGCTAATTGGATAATTCGTATTTCAGCTAGGCTTAAATTTTGAAGTGCAGAATTAAGTCTATTAGACTTAACGACTATATCTTTTTGAGTTGAAGATTTAGACATTTGAGTTTATTTTAAAAACTTATTTAAGACGATTATATTTTTTATGTCGTTTAAACGCAACAGATATATTATGCGTTTTATATGAATCATTAGGAATTAAATTGGTAATAAAATGTCGTCTTATAATAAATTTATCTGAATCAATCCTGAGGTAACAATTTGTCGTCCTATTATTTTAAAAATTTTAAGGTAACTAAATGTCGTCTAATAATATATATTTAGATATCTTTATTTAAGGTAACTAAATGTCGTCTAATAATATATATTTAGATATCTTTATTTAAGGTAACTAAACGTCGTCTTATGAGTAATTAAACGTCGTCTTATAGGTAACTAAACGTCGTCTTATAGGTAACTAAACGTCGTCTTATGGGTAACTAAACGTCGTCTTATGGGTAACTAAACGTCGTCTAATATCTTATATAAGCCTTGGTATGGGCGACTTGCGGCTTGTTTAAAAACTATTAAAAGTATTTAAAAACATTAAAAACATTAAAAACCTACTTTTATCATTAAAATAGTGAGGTAATGAAACGTCGTCTTATTTTTTTATCAAAAACAGTAAATAAAATATAAAGCTTTTTTAGCTAACTAATTGTTCAGCAATTACCTCTGCTTGATGTAATACGAGTTCTGTAGCTAAAAGCTCCATATCAGGTGGATAACCATATTTCCTGAGCAAACGTTTTACGACAGTACGAATTTTAGCCCTTGCAGATTCTTTAATAGTCCAATCGACACTAACATTGTTACGAATGGTTGACGTTAATACAATTGCTAGTTCTCGGAGTTTATCTTGACCCATGAGTTCTCTAGCACTGTCATTTTCTGCCACAGCCGAGTAGAAGGCATATTCAAAGTCACTCAGTTTCAGCTCATTAGCCAAACTATCGGATTCCTTGATTTCTTTCGCTAACTTGATAAGCTCTTCAATTACTTCAGCTGCAGTTAAGACTTTGTTTTGGTAGCCTTTGATAGCGTTGTTGAGCATGTCCATGAGTTTTTTGCCTTGGGTAACGCTGTGTTGCTCTCGCACTTTTATTTCATCATTCAGTAGTTTTTTAAGAGTTTCTAGAGCAATGTTTTTGTGTTCATAATCTCGCATTTCTTCCATGAATTCATCAGATAAGATAGAGATGTCGGGTTTTTGAATACCAGCGGCATCAAAGATATCGACGACCTTTTCACTCACTAAGGCCTGGTCAATGGTCTGTTTAACTCTAGTTTCCAATTCGCTGTTGCCGATACCTGCAGAATTGGTCGTCGGTTCATTGAATTTGACCAAACGTGCTTTAACCGCTTGGAAATACGCTACAAGAGGTGCATTTTCCATTGCGGTAGGATGGGGTACGGCTAGGGTGAAAGATTGACTGAGCGAGCTTACAGCACGAATAAAACGGGTCTTTCCTTCCCCTTGCTCAATGCCTAAGATAAAATCTTCGGATTCGAGAATGATTTTGAGTTTTTCAGCGGTGTCTGAGGTAAAGTATTTGTGCTAGTCGTAACCGTGCATAATGCCGTCTAACACTTCCAGTTTTTCTTTCATGATAATGACGGCTTCATATTGCACCACGGCTGGGTCGCCCTTACCGCCAGCATCTGAGTAAAAGCTCAAGGCTTCTTTCAGATCGGCAGCAATACCCAGATAATCAACGATCAAGCCCCCTGCTTTATCCTTGTACACCCGATTGACACGGGCAATCGCTTGCATTAAGTTATGACCTTTCATCGGTTTATCGATGTAAAGCGTGTGCATACTGGGAGCGTCAAAGCCTGTTAGCCACATATCCCGCACGATAACCAGTTTGAGCTTATCCTCTGGGTCTTTCATACGGTTTGCTAAAATTTGGCGGTCTTTTTTCGTTGTATGATGCTTGGCAAGAGCTGCCCCATCGGCTGCCGATGAGGTCATAATCACTTTGATGACACCGTTGTATAAATCCTCACTGCTCCATGCTGGGCATAATGCAATTATCGCATTGTACAAATCCACTGCAAGCCGCCGAGACATGGCAACAATCATGCCTTTACCTTGGTTGGCATTGGCAAATAGGCATTGTTCAAAGTGTTGTACGATGTCGGCAGCGACCGCTTGGATACGGTCATGGCTACCGATTAAGGCTTCGGCTTTGACCCATTTGGCTCGTGCTTGTTGGGTGGCGGTGAGTTCGTCTTCGTTAAATTCTTCATCAAAGTCGGCTATCAATTTTTTGCCTTCGTCACTAACCGCCACTTTGGCAAGCCGTGATTCATAGAAAATCCGCACCGTTGCCCCATCTTCAACGGCTTGGGAGATGTCGTAAATATCAACATAATCACCAAACACCGCTGGGGTGTTGACATCGTTTTTTTCAATCGGTGTGCCTGTAAAGCCTAGATAAGTGGCATTGGGCAAGGCATCACGCAAATATTTGGCAAAACCATAAACCGTGCGTTTGCCTGTCACGTCGCCAGCATCGTTTTTGACATCGACTTCTTTGGCGGCAAAGCCATATTGCGAGCGGTGTGCTTCGTCGGCGATGACGATGATGTTATGGCGTTCGGACAGCGTGTCATAGACATTGCTACCGTCTTCTGGCTGGAATTTTTGAATGGTGGTAAAAATGACACCGCCAGAATTGACTTTAAGTAGTTCTTTGAGCTGCTCTCGATCTCCGGCTTGTTTTGGAGATTGCCTAAGCAATTGAACCGATGCCGAGAATGTAGTAAAAAGCTAGTCGTCTAAGTCGTTACGGTCGGTCAATATAACCACGGTTGGGTTATTCATGGCAAGCACGATTTTGCCTGTGTAGAACACCATTGACATAAGGCTAAATTATTGCTGACATTATTGGGTGTGGTGAGTTGGTTATTTTGGCTGATACGCTAATAGGCTTCAAGTCATTGTTCTGGGGTAAGTTGTGGGTTGATGGTAGCGATAGCTTGCAGGACATTGTCTTGGAGCAAAACTTGGCTATAGGCTCGTAGCGGTTTTATGCCGTAGGGTTCGATATCGACGCCTTAAACGTGGCGATAGCCGATGTCTTGGAGTTGTTCGATAGCTATTTGTTCGATGTCAGATTCGTAGATTTCGCTCATAGGAACATCCGTTTCTGTTTTTTAAGTTTTGGGAAAGTGTGGCAATTTGCCACAGTTTTATTTGTCTAATTCTAACTCATTCAACATTTTTTCTAATTGATAAACTGCAACGCCAATCGGCTGGGGGTTTTGATTGAGTGCATATTCAACCACGACTTCGTTACGACTTTTACAAAGTAACAAGCCTATTGTTGATGTGTCATGTTCGGTTTTGAGTTGCCTATCGACTGCAGTCACGTAGAAATTGAGTTGCCCGATATGCTCAGGTTTAAAATCGCCAGTTTTTAATTCGATGACAACGTAACAGCGAAGTTGCAGATGATAGAAAAGCAAATCGATATAAAAGTCGTCACCACCAACTTCAATATGCCGCTGTTTGCCAACAAACGCAAAACCTGTCCCTAACTCGAGTAAAAATGCCATAATATGCTGGGTTAAAGCGGTTTCCAATTCTCGTTCATGATAGGCTTCGCCAAATCTGAGAAAGTCAAAAATATAAGGATCTTTGAAAGTTTGAGTCGCCAAATCTGACTGTATCTCTGGCAATGTTTGCGAAAAATTATTAGCGGCTTGTCCTGTACGTTCCAGCAAACTGCTTTCTATTTGATGGACTAAGACATTGCGTGACCAACCATGCTTAATGGCTTTTTGGGCGTACCATAGTCTTGTTTCATTGTCAGAAAATTTATCCAATAGTACAAGATTATGACCCCATGGTAATAGTGCAACAGCCTGCTGCACTATTTGCTTATCTTGCCATGCTTCGGCAAACTTGCGCATATATTTTAGGTTGCGAGTAGAAAAGCCTTTGATTTCTGGGAATTCGGCGGATAGGTCTTTGGATAGTCTGTCAACAACTTTTGCACCCCAACCTTGTTGGTTTTGACGTTGTAGGATGTTTTGTCCGATTTGCCAATATAACAGCACCAGTTCTTGATTAACCGCAAGTATGGCGCGTTGTTGAGATGAGCGAATCTGTGTTTTGAGCTGATTGAGCCAGTCTTGGTAGCTCTGTTCGCTGGTTTGCTCGGTTAAAGACATTGATAATTTTCTCTTGTTTGGAAACTGTGGCAATTTGCCACAGTTTCGATTTTTCATGATTAGTTAAAAAGTGTGGCAATTTGCCACAGTTTTTCTTTTTTGGATAGAAAGTTTAAGATGACATATTTTTTGTCATTAACGTTTCGATAAATTGTTCAATCTCAATACGTTGTTGTTCATCTAAATCTCTGGCATTGATTTCGACCACATACTTTTTGCCTTTATGATGAAATTTTCCAATGGGTTTACCTCCTGACAAAATCGGTTTAATGTCAGGTGCAGCAACTGGTGGACAATAAATTTGCGATTTAAGTTCTTTTAAAGACTCGCTTTGAATAAATTCTGCAACTCTGCCTTGCTCCAACTTACCTAACTCTAGTAACTCCCAAACACGACTTAGAACTTCATCAGTTTGTTGTTCAGAAAACTTGAATTGATTCAATACCTGCTTAATGTCATACGCTGCCGAGCGGGATAATAATTTTGGCTTGGTAGCGACTTTATTCAAAAATGATGTTGGTAAGTCGTGATAGGCAAGATAGCGGTACATTTCCTTGCGGTCAAGACCGACAGCTTCAGCAAGACGAGATTTATTGGGAAAATGTTTCTCGATATTACGGAGTGCTTGAGCGATTTCATAATCGCACAAATCTTCACGACTGGCATTTTCGGCGAGTGCTAAAATGGCAATCTCGCTATCGCTTGCTCGTGACACAATCGCATCGATATGGGTTTTGCCAAGAAGTTCGTGAGCCTTAAAACGGCGTTCCCCTGCAATCAGCTCATAATCGCTTAAGCCTGTTTCTCGTACGGTAATGGGTTGTAGCAGTCCCATTTCTTTGATGGATTCTGCAAGATTGGCGATTTCTGTTTCATCAAATACTGTTCTGGGTTGAAAAGGATTAGACTTGATTTTATCAAGTGGTAATCGTTTTAACTCATTACCGACATCTAAATAGGTCGATTGGTTGGCATTGGCATGACGGGCGTTGTTATCAGCTAATTTTTGAGCCAATAATGTTTTTATATCTTTACTCATCATCAACTCCTTTAGTAGCCTGGAGTTCTACATCAGAATTATCTGTTTTGAGGTATAGCTCATTTGCTACCCAAACAGCTAATTTACGAAATTCGCGGGCGACTTTGGAGGAACGGTCGATTTTCTGAATGCTGGTTTGCGCCATGGCGGCTTGGTTAATTTTGGTACTGGTTGGAATCTTAACTGGAATAAGCTTTCCAATTTGTTCTTTGGCTGAGCTTTCAATCAGTTTACAGACGGTTTGACGTTCATCATGACGAATCAGTAATGCACCCAGCAAGTTCAGATTAGGATTTATGCGATGAATCTTTTGTAGATGACGTGTTAAGTCAGTCACGCCATACATACCGTACTGTGATCCCGATTCTATCGGTATAATTAAATCGGTCGCAGCTGATAAAGCATTACTGGTCAAAAGTTTAAGACTGGGTGGACAATCAATAAGAATAACATCATATAAACCTATTAACGGAGATATTTTGTCTCTTAATTCCTCTGAAGGACGTGGCGCTTCTTCTTTCAATTTATCTTCTGCAGCACCTAACGATAATGATCCATAGATGAGTGATACCCCCTCTATATTAGTATCCTCATGAATAGCTAGAGGAAGTTTTTCAGCTTCCGATAGTAATAGTTCAGCGATGGTGACGCTGACTTCGCTAGGGTGGTCTTTGCCAATATGTAGACTGGCATTAGCTTGAGGGTCAAGGTCAATGACTAGGACAGATAGTTCAAGCTTTGCCAGTTCTGCTGCCAGGTTGACCACGGTCGTCGTTTTGCCACAGCCGCCCTTATGGTTAGCAACGGCTATTATCTTAGTGTTTTTATTTATCATTTGTGTTCGATACCATTCAAAAACGTGTATGATAGTATATAAGATTAGGCAACAAATAGCGATTATTTCCAAATAAAAAAGTGTGGCAAATTGCCACAGTCATATTTTTTTATCAAGTCATTTTTAGTTCAATTTCATTTACAATATTAAATTGAACTAAATTTAGAATGATTTCCTTATGTATATCCCAATCATCTTCATTCAATCTTAGCCACACTTATCACTCAATTCCCTACCATTATAGTGACAGGTGCCAGACAATTCGGTAAATTAACCTTGCTCAAGCATATTGCACAGAGTCAAGGTAAATATTATCAATACATCAACTTTGACGACCCACTACAATTGGCACAAGCAAGTGCTGAGCCGATGTTATTCATGCTCAATCATACAGGCAAGACAGAGTTGCTTGCCTTGCCAATCAGCTATCTGTAACTTTTTGTCAAGGTAAACATTTGCGTAAATTTTGAGTTCTTTTCTGATATCGATAAATTATGAAAGTCAATTATTATGCGCAATTTTTATTTTCTAATATTTTGAATTATCATAACTTTAAGTTATGATAAATTTTATTCACGACAACCTATTGTTTTTCGTGATTTTGTAAATCAGCGCCAATTAGGCGCTTATTTATTGTGTTTATTTCACGATAAAGCCAAATAAATCTAGATATGATAAGATATACTAAATATTATTTATCGTGAGAAATTTACTATGAGTTTCATCGGTTATGCCCGAGTGTCAACTTCTGAAGGAAAACAATTGCTTGACCGTCAAGTTGATGCGTTAACAGAAATCGGCTGTGAACGAATTTTTGAAGACAAAGCATCGGGCAGTAATTCCCAACGTAAAGGATTGGATGATTGCCTGAATTATTTGAGAAAAGGTGATGTGCTAGTCGTTTTGGATTTGGATAGGTTAGGGCGGTTAGCCAGTGACTTGATAAAGTTGATTGATGAATTGGCTGAAAAAGACATTGGCTTTAAAGCGATTAATTCACCGATGGATACCACAACCCCTGCAGGTCGAGCCTTTTTGCAGATTCAAGCCGCTTTTGCTGAGATGGAGCGTAATATCATTCGGCAGCGAGTAAAAGAGGGGATTGCGGCTGCAAGGGCTCGTGGTCGAAAAGGTGGCAGGCCTAGAATCATGACCGCTGAGAAACTTCGCTATGCCCAACATCTCATGCAAGACCAAACCAAGAGTATCCCAGCGATTTGCAGGGAACTAGGCGATATTCCCAGTAGTACGCTATATCACTATGTGACGGCGAAAGGGGAGTTAAAAAAGGCAGGGGTAGATTTGCTAAATTCTGAATAACCTTCGTATTACCTGTTTTTTTAAGCCTATAGCATTTAAATTTTGAGGTTAATTTTAAATGCATAGTCTGTTATACTACTACAATGTAGTATGTGAGATTATTTATGTTTACCATTGTTGAAACGCCTTTGTATATAAGAATGGTTGATAGCCTATTAACCAAAGAAGAACAGGGCGAACTCCATACCATGATTAGCCAAAATCCTGATATTGGTGATGTCGTTCCAAAAAGTGGCGGTGTTCGTAAGGTGCGTTTTGCTAGGCAAGGTGGTGGTAAAAGCGGTGGTGTTAGAGTGATTTATTATAATCGCTTAGAAAACGGTAAAATATTTATGCTATTGGTTTATGCCAAGGCGAAAACCGAAAATATTCCTGCTCATATACTAAAAGACTTGGTAAAGGAGTTAAACACATGGCAATAAAAAGCATGAAAGACTTAGATACTATTAACTTGGCTAACCATGAATTTACCGGGGATGAGCTCGGGGCATTATTGCTTGAAAGTGTCCGACAAGCTAAAGCCGGGCAAGGTGTAGTACGTGAGCAACCTATTGTTAACGAAGCCATTGAAGCCAGACAGAATGTGGGACTATCACAACGAGAATTTGCTGAAATTCTAGGTGTGTCAGTCCGAACCTTACAAGCTTGGGAGCAAGGAAAACGCTATCCATCAAAAGCGGCTAGCGTTCTGCTGAAAATCGCAAAAGTTGAACCCCAAGTGCTACTGCGCGTTGCTCATTAAAAACGTAAGCCCCCGACCATACCCCTATTGAGGTGGTATCCAGACATGTGGTAGCAGCTCATCAATCTGGCTATCAGGATGCGTCGGCAGACGACTCAACACATCTGCCAAATACGCATACGGGTCAAGACCATTCAATCTAGCTGACTGGATAAGCGACATAATACTAGCCGCCCGCTGACCGCTCTCAAGCGACCCTGCGAACAACCAATTCTTACGCCCGAGAGCCCAAGGGCGCATCTGATTCTCTGCCCAATTATTATCAATCGGCAAATTGCCATCATCCAAATAGTGAGTTAACGCCGTCCAGCGTTTCAAACAATACTCAATTGCCTTAGTAATACTGGCATTCTTAGTCGTGCCTAAGCGTTTCTGTTGTAACCACGCATAAAGTTTATCCGCAACTGGTTTTGCCTTCTCTTGCCTGACTTGCCTAACTATTTGAGCATCTCTGGGCAGTGGGGTTTGGTTTTTCTCAAACCGCTCATCAATCTCCCGTTCAACGGCATACAGGGTTTGAAACAGTTCTAATGCCTCAATGCTAATAAGACTCTGCCCTGTCACATGAAGCTCATGAAACTTACGCCTAGCATGGGCCATACAACCCACTTCAATCACCCCTCGCCCAAATAATGGCTTATAGCCGTTATAGCCGTCGCAAACAAGCTTGCCCTTAAAGCCCTGCAGAAAAGCATTGGGATACTCACTACCCCGACCTTGGGCAAAATCATACACCACCGCTTTGATTGGGCTGTGCTTTGGGGTCACATACGCCCACACATAGCCTTGCTTTAGTTTGCCTTTCACGTCTTTTACCCCATAGCCATTTAACACCTTTATTGGGGTTTCATCGGCATGCAGAATCGGTTGGGTAAGTATCATCTGGCGTAAGCGATTAACTAAAAACCCAAGCTGTACCCCACAACGTCCCACCCAATCTGCCAAGGTTGAATCAGATAAATACACCCCGCTACGGTGATAAATCAGGCTTTGGCGATACAGGGGTAAATGGTCAGCGTATTTACTGATAAGCACATGAGCCAGTAGCGCAGGCGTGGCAATGCTTTTATCGATGATTTGGGCGTCGGTTTTGGCTTGAACCAGCTTTTCACGGTTACACTCAGCGTTACGGCAAATGTATTTAGGATAAACATGACGCTCTCGGTAAAACTGCTTTGGCTTAAAGCCGAGTTTGTCTTGAACATCTTGACCAATTTGCGTCATTTGACAGCCACATTCACAGGTGGTTGACGGTGGTTCGTGGATGATGGTGTGAATGTCGAGGTTGTCAGGGATAACGAGGCGTTTTTGTCGTTTGGGTTTGGTTGGTGTTTCTGATTGTGTGCCTTTTTCTTGCGTATCAATCGGCTTGCTAGCAACCAGTTTGGCTCGCTCGTCATCGCTAAGATTGGCTAAGAAGTTGTCATGGGCTTGTTCAAGCAAGGCTAGGTCTTCTAGGGCGGTTTCTTTGTTTAGGTGGTCTTGTTTGGGGGTTAAGCCTTCGCTTTTTTGCCCAAACAGCCGATGGATAAGACGTTGCTGTTTGGTGATGGCGTCAGTGAGCTCTTGGTTAATGCGAGCAAGCTTAGCTTCGTATTGCTGCCTTTGAGCGTCCATTTGTTGTTGGTATTGCTGTTTGAGTTGCGCTGCTTGCTGTTGGTAATGTTGTTTTTGTGCGTCAAGCTGCTGTTGAAGCCGAGCGTTTTGGGCTAATAAATCAGCATAGCTTGGCGCAGTTGGGTCGGATGGGTGGGCGGTGGTCATGGTATGAGTTTGCCATAACCGCTCTGCATTGTCAGTAAATAGGCGGTGATAGTTGAGATTTAGCGGCTTTATGCTAAAGTCAGGTAAGCGGGGTGAGTATATCTTTGCCTAGGTTATGCCAAGACAGTCCACTAACCAAGGCGTTAAATTGCTCATGACTAATGGTAAGTCCTGTGGTTGGGTTGGTTAGGCTGTGATGTCGCATGAGACGTTCGCCAAGTCCGTGAAATTTGCCATCATCCAGTGCTCGGGTGCATAGCCATATGCCCAGGCCGTCATGGATGAGTATTTTTAGCCGGGTGCCTGCTTTGTTGTAAAATAGGTAGGCACAGTTTGGGCGGATGCCTGGGTGGTGCTGTAGGATGAAGGCGAGTAGTTTATTACTGCCACTTCGCATGTCCATGGGAGTGGTGGATAGCCAAATTTGTTGGGGGTTGATAAGGGGGTTCATTGTAGCCCCCGCAGTAATTCAATAAGGCTGTAATTGTCAATTTAGTCGATGGTGAGTTTTATGGGCGTCCCGTTATGGCTGGGAATTTGTAGTTCTACGCCTGTGATGGTTTGAGCTAAGGCAGTTGCTTGTGGTGTTTGTTCGTGATGGCTTCTAGATTGCAGGGTGATAGGCAGAAAGACAGGCTCATGTTCAATGAGGTTAATATCGAAGTTTGGGTTGGCTAATGGTTGAGTTGCTGCGATTTTCTCGTCTCTGGCAGCTTTTATCCATTTCTGCAATAAGTTTGGGTTAATGCCATGACCTTGAGCTAGCCTCGCTATCGAGCGTTCGCCTGTTAAGGCTTGTTCTACGAGATAGGCTTTGAGCTCTTTGCTGTACGTTCGTCGCTTCGGTTTGGTTATGTCTATTTGTGCCATTCTAGTGCCCACTTCATTTTTTAGTGGGCACTATCTCGTATTTTTTAGAATGGTGGTAGATGGGATGGTCGGATGCTTACTTAAAAACTTTTGCTGTTAAGAATAGTTAGCATTTGTTTGATTGACAACTTGCTATACAAGAATGGGGGCTAAAAGCTCTTATTTTTTGCCCAGAATGAGATATCTAAAAAACGACCGTTTTTTGGACTATCTAACTCTTATCATTTAAAAAGACTCTCGAAAAATTTTTTAAAATATTACTCCCTGCGAATTCTGGGGTAAATGCTTTATAGTCCAAATTTTGTACTGAACAGTTTATTTAAAGCCATCAGGTAAAATATTGTCCTTATAATATTCACTTGCATAAAATGAATCAGGGTCAAGTCCACCCATTAGAAGTTCAGCTAATCTTAAATATGGCAGTCTAATTTCATTATCTGATAGCTCATCTCCTAGCACTCTACCTGTTTTGCTCATCATATAGCTTATAAAGGAAAAAGGCTGATTAATTTTTCCATTGATTGCTAATAAATAAATTGGTTGAAAAGCGTTTATAACGTAAGCATCCGACCATCCCATCTACCACCATTCTAAAAAATACGAGATAGTGCCCACTAAAAAATGAAGTGGGCACTAGAATGGCACAAATAGACATAACCAAACCGAAGCGACGAACGTACAGCAAAGAGCTCAAAGCCTATCTCGTAGAACAAGCCTTAACAGGCGAACGCTCGATAGCGAGGCTAGCTCAAGGTCATGGCATTAACCCAAACTTATTGCAGAAATGGATAAAAGCTGCCAGAGACGAGAAAATCGCAGCAACTCAACCATTAGCCAACCCAAACTTCGATATTAACCTCATTGAACATGAGCCTGTCTTTCTGCCTATCACCCTGCAATCTAGAAGCCATCACGAACAAACACCACAAGCAACTGCCTTAGCTCAAACCATCACAGGCGTAGAACTACAAATTCCCAGCCATAACGGGACGCCCATAAAACTCACCATCGACTAAATTGACAATTACAGCCTTATTGAATTACTGCGGGGGCTACAATGAACCCCCTTATCAACCCCCAACAAATTTGGCTATCCACCACTCCCATGGACATGCGAAGTGGCAGTAATAAACTACTCGCCTTCATCCTACAGCACCACCCAGGCATCCGCCCAAACTGTGCCTACCTATTTTACAACAAAGCAGGCACCCGGCTAAAAATACTCATCCATGACGGCCTGGGCATATGGCTATGCACCCGAGCACTGGATGATGGCAAATTTCACGGACTTGGCGAACGTCTCATGCGACATCACAGCCTAACCAACCCAACCACAGGACTTACCATTAGTCATGAGCAATTTAACGCCTTGGTTAGTGGACTGTCTTGGCATAACCTAGGCAAAGATATACTCACCCCGCTTACCTGACTTTAGCATAAAGCCGCTAAATCTCAACTATCACCGCCTATTTACTGACAATGCAGAGCGGTTATGGCAAACTCATACCATGACCACCGCCCACCCATCCGACCCAACTGCGCCAAGCTATGCTGATTTATTAGCCCAAAACGCTCGGCTTCAACAGCAGCTTGACGCACAAAAACAACATTACCAACAGCAAGCAGCGCAACTCAAACAGCAATACCAACAACAAATGGACGCTCAAAGGCAGCAATACGAAGCTAAGCTTGCTCGCATTAACCAAGAGCTCACTGACGCCATCACCAAACAGCAACGTCTTATCCATCGGCTGTTTGGGCAAAAAAGCGAAGGCTTAACCCCCAAACAAGACCACCTAAACAAAGAAACCGCCCTAGAAGACCTAGCCTTGCTTGAACAAGCCCATGACAACTTCTTAGCCAATCTTAGCGATGACGAGCGAGCCAAACTGGTTGCTAGCAAGCCGATTGATACGCAAGAAAAAGGCACACAATCAGAAACACCAACCAAACCCAAACGACAAAAACGCCTCGTTATCCCTGACAACCTCGACATTCACACCATCATCCACGAACCACCGTCAACCACCTGTGAATGTGGCTGTCAAATGACGCAAATTGGTCAAGATGTTCAAGACAAACTCGGCTTTAAGCCAAAGCAGTTTTACCGAGAGCGTCATGTTTATCCTAAATACATTTGCCGTAACGCTGAGTGTAACCGTGAAAAGCTGGTTCAAGCCAAAACCGACGCCCAAATCATCGATAAAAGCATTGCCACGCCTGCGCTACTGGCTCATGTGCTTATCAGTAAATACGCTGACCATTTACCCCTGTATCGCCAAAGCCTGATTTATCACCGTAGCGGGGTGTATTTATCTGATTCAACCTTGGCAGATTGGGTGGGACGTTGTGGGGTACAGCTTGGGTTTTTAGTTAATCGCTTACGCCAGATGATACTTACCCAACCGATTCTGCATGCCGATGAAACCCCAATAAAGGTGTTAAATGGCTATGGGGTAAAAGACGTGAAAGGCAAACTAAAGCAAGGCTATGTGTGGGCGTATGTGACCCCAAAGCACAGCCCAATCAAAGCGGTGGTGTATGATTTTGCCCAAGGTCGGGGTAGTGAGTATCCCAATGCTTTTCTGCAGGGCTTTAAGGGCAAGCTTGTTTGCGACGGCTATAACGGCTATAAGCCATTATTTGGGCGAGGGGTGATTGAAGTGGGTTGTATGGCCCATGCTAGGCGTAAGTTTCATGAGCTTCATGTGACAGGGCAGAGTCTTATTAGCATTGAGGCATTAGAACTGTTTCAAACCCTGTATGCCGTTGAACGGGAGATTGATGAGCGGTTTGAGAAAAACCAAACCCCACTGCCCAGAGATGCTCAAATAGTTAGGCAAGTCAGGCAAGAGAAGGCAAAACCAGTTGCGGATAAACTTTATGCGTGGTTACAACAGAAACGCTTAGGCACGACTAAGAATGCCAGTATTACTAAGGCAATTGAGTATTGTTTGAAACGCTGGACGGCGTTAACTCACTATTTGGATGATGGCAATTTGCCGATTGATAATAATTGGGCAGAGAATCAGATGCGCCCTTGGGCTCTCGGGCGTAAGAATTGGTTGTTCGCAGGGTCGCTTGAGAGCGGTCAGCGGGCGGCTAGTATTATGTCGCTTATCCAGTCAGCTAGATTGAATGGTCTTGACCCGTATGCGTATTTGGCAGATGTGTTGAGTCGTCTGCCGACGCATCCTGATAGCCAGATTGATGAGCTGCTACCACATGTCTGGATACCACCTCAATAGGGGTATGGTCGGGGGCTTACATCACTCATGGCAAATCCCACAATATTGCGAAAGAATAGGTCAATCACTACCGCTAGATAACAAAATCCTGCTTGGGTACGGATGTAAGTCACATCGCCTGTCCATACTTGGTTTGACGCAGTTGGGGCAAAGTTACGATTCAGTACATTGTCATAAAGACGATGTGGTTTGTCAGCTTGTTTATAACGATGCTTAGTTCTTTGACGACTGACTAGTCCTTGTTCCTGCATGATTTTCCGAGCTTTGTAGCGACTTAGTTTAATCTGATATTTGCTACTAATAATTTGGGCTATATTTCTAGCACCTGCTGAGCCTTTGGATGCTTCAAAGGCTTGTTTTACCCAGACTCTTAGATTCAGTTGCTCCAAGCTGGGAAGTTTAGGCTTTTTTAGAGCGTAATGGGTGCTCCTTGGGATGTCAAATAACTGACACAGTCTAACTTTACTAATTTTGGGTTCAGATTTGGCGGTTTGCTCTATTAACGAAATCCGAGACTGTCTTGTGCCAATAGAGCGGATGCCCACTCGAGTATAACTCTCGCCTTGCGTCGGGGCGAAGCAGTGCTTCGCTTATCCCTCCTCATTTAAAATATCTCGTTCTAGTTTGAGTTGAGCTACTTCTTTTTTTAGTCGCTGGATTTCTTGTTGTTCGGGTGTGATAGCTCTACCTGTGATGAGTGGTTTGCCTGATTGTTCTGCAAGGTATCGTTGTAGCCATTTTTCTAAGGTTGATTTGCCAACATTGTATTGTCCTGCAACATCGGGCACTTTTTGCCCTTGTTCTTCAATTAATTTAATGAGTTCAAGTTTAGATTCTGCTGAGTATTGATTTCTAACTTTTGTCATGAGATTATTCCTCTACTGAAGGTATTATAATCTCTTATTAGCTGTCTTGGTTTATTATGCCACTACAGGACAACTTTTTTAAGCATTTACTTTGTAGGAAAAGAACCTATGGATTGGGCCAATATATTTATTCTCGATACGACGTGGGCATTTGCTGCTGAAATTGCTGTGCGTGTCACTGTTATGTTTATCATGATCATTTTATTTCTACGGTTCACTGGGAAGCGTGGTGTTAGGCAGCTCTCTATATTCGAGTTAACTATCATTCTATCATTAGGATCCATCGCAGGGGACCCTATGTTTACTAAGGATTTACCACTAATTCAGGCATTGCTTATTATGAGCATTGTAGTATGTCTCTATCGATTATGTACTTGGCTTATGATGAAATACCAACCATTTGAAGACCTTTTAGAAGGTACTTCGCTTTATATCGTAGAAGATGGTCTATTGGTCCTTGAGAAAATTGAAGGAGGTGAGATGTCACATGATGAATTTTTTTCTGAAATGCGTATGCAAGGTGTTGAACATTTAGGTCAAGTTCGAGTTGGTTTGTTAGAGACCACTGGAGATTTTAGCCTATTATTATACCCTCACGACCAGGTACGTTATGGTTTACCACTTTTTCCTAAACAATATAAATTAGTCGATCAGATAAATGCAAATGAGTATTATGCTTGTATGTATTGCGGCTATGTTGATAAGCCTTTGAAGGTAGATCAACCTTGTGGGCGATGTCAAAATAAGTGCATAGGATGGGCTAAAGCCATTAATAACAAGATTGTAAGGTAACCAAGTTTTAAAAAACCATACTTCGTTGTAGCTAGAAGGGGCAGGCACCTCCAATCTGTAGTGGCATAATAAGTTAAGACAGGTAATAAG
Source organism: Moraxella tetraodonis (assembly GCF_022359095.1). NCBI lineage: Bacteria > Pseudomonadati > Pseudomonadota > Gammaproteobacteria > Moraxellales > Moraxellaceae > Moraxella > Moraxella tetraodonis. Next base: position 53,164 of record NZ_JACSYB010000004.1, read on the forward strand.
AGATTAGGCTGTGGTATAAAAAGAATGCTCACTATACCCAGCCATAATTGACATAGTGGAACAATAAATCAAACGCTTTAAAATGATTTGCTAGCTTTTTCGAAAAACAACACGTCTTTCGAAATACCCACCTAAGCCTTTGCCTAAAGCGATTGTTGTTCCCTTCAATATCAACTGTATGGCGTTTACCCACCTTTTTAAGGTCGAAGTCAAAGGCAGTTAAAAAGCTATCCCAGTTATCACAGCAGACATAGCCAAAATCAACACCTAATGCATCAAGCTTGGCTCTTAGCTCTCTAGCCGTCTTTAGATTACGTTTACCCCATACGAAGGCAACAATCTCACTGGTATCTGAGTCGTATGCATACACTAGCCATACCTTGTTCTTCTTATGCCCTACATACGTCCAAAACTCATCCACTTGCAGTTTTCGATAATAGCGTCGTTTAGGTCTTATCTCGTAATTGGAATTAACCAAAACGCTTAATACCTTGCATTTGCTAACTTTCTCAATGACTACAATATCAGCAATGCTACAGCCTCGAACTAGCATTAAACGTATCTTGTCATCAATATCGCTTTTACAGCCTTGGTAACTTAGCTCCGTTTCATGAATGAATTGTCGATGACAGTCTTTGCATTGATAGTTATGCTTGCCATAGATTTTCCAGCCGTTTTTCTTTATACTTAAGCCCAGACAGCTTGGGCATCTGATTGTAATTTGTGTCTTCATAACCTCAAATTAGCATCTTTTTCTCAAGCTGTCTTTTTTATTTCTACTTCAGCATACTTTTCAAACCACTACCAGAAATTTTTGGATTAGGCACATTACAGATTAGTGCCTGTTCATTGGGGTTAATGCCGGTAGGCTTGGTCTATGGCTATTCTTGGCAAGTGAGTTTTGTGTGTGCTGCAGGCTTTGTACTCACCTCGACTGCAATTGTTATGCAACTTTTGGGAGATCGTGGAGACATTGCTCAACCACGAGGACAAAAAATTGTCTCGATCCTGCTTTTTGAAGATTTATTGATTGTCCCTTTATTGGCAATTGTCGCTTTTATCGCACCGAATCATGTTGTTGAAAGTACTTCTACGCGTTTGCAGAGCATCGGAATTGGTTTAATTTCAATTGCAGGTTTAATCGCTGCAGGCTATTGGTTGCTTAATCCTTTATTTCGCTTATTAGCTGCAGCCAAAGCCCGTGAAGTCATGACTGCAGCAGCACTCTTGGTGGTGCTCGGCGCAGCATTACTGATGCAAGTCACTGGCTTATCGATGGCAATGGGGGCATTCCTTGCAGGGGTATTACTCTCTGAATCCACTTTTCGCCATCAGATTGAAGCAGATATTGAACCGTTTCGTGGCATATTGCTCGGATTATTTTTTCTAGGTGTAGGCATGTCACTAGACCTTAACGTCGTAAAAAATAACTGGGTGTTAATCTTAAGTGCTGTACTTCTGCTGATGTTTGTCAAAGCATCCATGATTTACCTAATTGCACGCATGACCAAAAGTTCACACTCCGAAGCACTCGATCGCGCATTACTGATGGCTCAAGGAGGTGAGTTTGCTTTTGTACTCTTTACTGCCGCCATGAGTGCTCAAGTCATTAGTGCTGTTGAACGCTCAAACCTGACTGCGATTGTAGTCTTGTCGATGATTTTGACCCCGATTATTGGCTTTTTATTTAAACGTTTTACCCAAACTACAGAACAAATTTCTTTAGAAAATATCCGTATTGCCGAAGGACTTTCTGGAAAAGTATTGATGATTGGTTTCGGTCGTTTTGGACAAGTCTCCAGTCAATTACTGCTTGCTCGAGGGATTGATGTGACCATCATTGATAATGATATCGACATGATTCAAAATGCTGAAAGATTTGGATTTAAAATTTACTATGGCGATGGTTCTCGTTTAGATATTTTACATGCCTCGGGAGCAGATACGGCTGAAGCAATTGTTGTTTGCGTAGACCACAAAGAAACGACGAATAAGATTGTAGAGTTGGTGCAACATGAATTTCCTTTAACCAAGTTACTGGTTCGCTCTTATGACCGTGAGCATGCGCTGCATTTAGCAAAACAAAATGTGGATTATATGATTCGAGAAACCTTCGAGTCGGCAATGCTATTTGGCGGTGCGATTTTAGAAGAATTGGGTGTTGACCAGAGGAATATTGAAGAAATTAGCCAAGAAATCCGAGCACTAGACAAAGAACGTTTTGGAACTGAAATTGCAGCAGATGATGTCTATGCTGGTATCGGCTTGCAATATATAGGACCGCGTCCGACTGCACCTTTAATTAAACCAAAGCACACAGGGCAAATTCTGAATGAAGATGGCACTCAGCAATAATTTCACGTATTAAACCCAAATAAAAAAGAGGTCTGTGTAGATCTCTTTTTTGGTAAGCATCTGCTGAACCCCACTTCTTTAGTGAGCAGATGATATTTATTATTCATTATTTAGGAATTATTAAATCCTATAAATATCATTTATTGGATTAATCTACTTTGGTACTATGCATATCATCCCCCAGTTAAGAATAAGGAACAACTATGAATAAGATGATGAATGCTCTTATCCTAGAAAATTTTGGTGATCATGAATTTAAACGTGTAGAACTGCCTATACCTCAACCAGAGGCTGGGCAAGTTCTAGTACGTATTCATGCTAGTGGTGTAAACCCTATTGATTATAAAATTCGTCTTGGTGAAGCACCATATGCTATGCCAGAGCTTCCTGCCGTGTTGGGAACAGATATGGCTGGGGTTGTAACTGCTATTGGTGAAGGTGTCACTCACTTCAACGTCGGAGATGAAGTTTACGGTCTGATTGGTGGCGTTCGTAATCTTCAAGGATCTTTAGCAGAATATGTTGTAGCAGATGCTGATCTGATCGCATTAAAGCCACGGAATATCTCTATGCGCGAGGCAGCAGTACTACCATTGACGTTCCTCACCGCTTGGGAAGGTTTAGTGGATAATGCGAAGGTCCAACCAGGGCAAACTGTACTGGTTCAAGGTGGTGCTGGTGGCGTTGGTTATATGGTGGTTCAGCTTGCAAAAGCACTTGATGCAAATGTTTGGGCGACTGGTCGTACAGCTGATCAATCACTGATTTCAGAACTCGGTGCAACACCTCTCGATTACACAACAGCATCTTCCGATGACATTATTGCTGCAAGCCCTGAGGGTCAAGGTTTTAACATTGTTTACGACACTGTGGGTGGTCCAGTACTCGAAGCTTCACTTTCCATGACAACTCACTATGGCCACATTACCAGCTGTGCTGCATTTGGTAATCATAATTTAGCGAGTTCATCTCTACGGTGTGCCACAGTGTCTGGCGTATTCGTCCTAATGCCGATGTTAACAGGCAATCGCCGCGCTCATCATGGTGATATCCTTAAGATCGCGACTCGTCTCGTTGAGGAAGGTAAACTGCGTCCTATTGTTGATCCTCGTCATTTTACTCTAGACCAAGCGATTGAGGCTCATGATGCTGTTCAAGATCGCTCTGCCAATATTAAGGTAGTGATTGATGTCATTTAACGCACTTCAGGCCAAGACTTGGCGCTTCAATAGTATTGGAGATACAGATGTTCTGACATTAGAAACACTTCCTGTTGCTTTACCAGCAGCAGGAGAAGTTCTAATCCAGATGAAAACGATCGGACTCAACCGGGCTGATGTAATGTTTCGGCGTGGTACTTATATTCAAAAGGCAGTATTCCCTTCTCGTCTGGGATATGAGGGAGCAGGCATAGTTCTTGCGATAGGTGAAGATGTACGCCAATTTTCTCCAGGAGATGCAGTATCGATTCTTCCGACTGACAATCTAGCCAAATATGGGACATATACGGACAAGCTTCTGATTCCAGAAACTTTTTTAGTTCACAAACCTGATAGTTTAAGCTGGGAAGAAGCTTCTTCAATCTGGATGCAGTATTTGACGGCTTGGGGTGGTGTAATCCATGCTGGTGGAGTTTCGAAAGGAAAAACGATCTTGATCACAGCAGCTTCAAGTAGTGTAGGACTAGCTGCGATACAGATCGCTGAAGCAGCGGGTGCTAAGGTCATTGCAAGTACACAAACGATAGAGAAAAAGCAACGTTTACTGGATCTCGGTGTTAAAAATGTTATAGCCAGTGAAGATGAACCCGATTTGTATGAGGCGCTTGTTTCACGTTTGGGTGGAGAATATCTTGATGTCGCCTTTGATGCTGTAGGAGGGCCACATATTGAACAGATTGCAAAAGCGATGTCTGTGGGAGGAACTATGGTTATGCATGGTGCACTTAGCCCTGAGATCACACCATTTCCCCTTAAAGTTGCATTACGCAAGAGCTTAACCATGCGAGGTTTTTTGTTCCTTGAGGTTCTGCATGACCCTGTTCTAAGGGAGCAAGCCAGACGATTTATTCTTAGCAGTATAGGTGCTGGATATCTTCGTCCAGTGATCGACCGTTGCTTTAACTTTGAGGACATGCATGACGCTCAGCGCTATCTTGAATCAAATCAGCAAATAGGAAAAATTGTAGTTACTTTAGGGCGTGTTGAACATTCGCAAATAGGCACTGCTGATTGCTAAAATTGTTCCAGACAAGGCACAAAGCGACGATAATGCAGATGCCTTAGCGAGATTTGTAACGCAGTATGGGGCAATTTTAGCATCAGCCCGCAGGGACAGGACTCTTTTTTGCCGCTTCATCGTTAAAAATAAGCGTTTAGAATGACTAAACTTATTATTTTTAACATCGAATCGCCTAAAAAATAGTCGCTGTCAGTGCCATGGTCGAATGTTCAACACGCCCTAGATACATGATGGTCTTATCTGATTCTGGTTTCTATATGGCCCAGCACTTCCGCTAAGTAATCAAACAATGCTCGGATTCGCAAAGGTGTCGGGCCGCGCTGTGGACGATATAAATACAGGCGCCAAACAGGAGAGGTTTCCTCATGAAGTATCTGAATGAGCTTACCACTCCTAAGCCACGGCAAAACTAGAAATCCAGGCATGTGTCCGAATCCAACGCCAGCGAGAATAGCTTGAAATTCAGCTTCAAGATCATCTGTAATAAAACGGGGCTTTGATGGCGTAAAGCTTCGACTTTCGGTGAATGTCCATGGCCAGTAACGCCCTGTTTTATGATCGACTAGTGCTGTTAGAGGGTATTTATCAAGGTCAACAATTTTTTTGGGCATTCCAACCTTATCAATTAACTCTGGCGTACCCACAGAATAAAAGTTCACTTTAGCCAATTCCCTTGCCACATATCGATTGTCCGGCAAAAATCCAAATCTGATCCCGATATCTATCCGCTCATCGATCACATCCGAGTGTGAATCTGTTAGCACACAATCCACGACA
>NZ_JACSYB010000005.1:0-50068 GCF_022359095.1 Moraxella tetraodonis
AGCGACTGATGCAACCGCTCATAATTGTAAAACTCGAAGTAGTCTTTCAAACCAGCTCTAGCTTGGCTAACGGTATCAAACTGCCGTAAATACACACACTCATATTTCACTGACCGCCACAGCCGTTCAACAAAGATATTATCCAATGCCCTGCCACGACCGTCCATGCTTACAGCAATGCCCGAATCAATGAGTGGCGTGGTAAATCTTGGACTGGTAAACTGCGAACCTTGGTCGGTATTAAAAATATCACAGCGTAACCCATTGTGCAGTAATTTACCCACCGTATCAATGCAGAAATCTGCTTCAAGTGTCGTTGATAGCGACCAGTCTAAAACATAACGGCTATACCAATCAATCACCGCCATCAAATACACAAACCCTTTAGACAGGCGAATGTATGTGATATCGGTACTCCACACTTGGTTACAGCGGGTGATGGGTACATTCCTAAGCAAATACGGGTAAACTTGATGCTCAGGATTAGGTTTACTGGTGTTAGGACGCTGGTAGATGGCATCTAGCCCCATTTGCCGTAATAGTCTGCGTACTCGCTTGTGATTGACACGATAGCCTAATTGCCTCAAATACGCTGTCATGCGTTTGACCCCGTAAAATGGGGTTTTGGTATATTGTTCGTCAAGCAGGTTCATCAAGGTAACATCAAGCTCACTGATGGGCATTGGCTGATAATACAGGCTTGAGCGGTTAATACCCAGTAGTTCGCATTGTTTACGGGTACTGAAATCTTTGTTGTTAGGTTCTAGCAGTGCTTTACGAGCCTCTAAGTGAGCTGTGAGGACTTTTTTTAAGCCAGTCTCTCTCGCTGATGACTTGCCCCAGTTGCCGATGCAGTTCATCGATAGTGGCTTGCTGGGCTTGTTCGTTGTCGTGCTGTTTGGTATTAAAGGCACTGGGTATAACAGCCAAAGCTTGCTTTTTCCAGTTGCTGATTTGGGTTGCATGCACGCCATATTCTGCGGTTAATTCGTTGATAGTCTTGTGCTCTTTGATGGCTTCAATGGCAACTTTGCTTTTAAATTCAGCATTGTGACGTTTACGAACTTTTGTCATTAGATAGACCTCTTTGCTTAAGGGCTATTCTATCTTATTTACCACGATTTTTTGGTCTAGTTTTTGGGGAGTATTATATACATCTATAATTCGGATGCCAAAGCAAGAATTATGGGAGGTGCCACTGCTTTATTAGCATTGGTAGGCGTTCTGCTATTTAATCTTTACAAATTTAATGACCCTGAACCTGTCATTGAACAGCTAATTATTAACTTTTATTCAATTTTCCTTCTTTCTTTATTCGTTATAATCCCTGCGTTTTTGATGCTATTGTTTTCAAGGGATTTATTGAAGAACTTGTTTTATTCAGTATTTGACTTGATTCATAAAAATGAATTTTCTGAAAGCAAATATAGAAAACTTCTGGCATTTTTAGTTAATCGTTTGGAGATTAACAATAATTGAACGATACAGAATATCTAAATTTTGCTTCGTCCAACTTTGATTATGTTAAATATTCAAATTCAAACGCATCCTATCAAGGGATGTAAATGCTTAGCACTTGCATGAGCGTTTAGCCTATTACGTGGCTGGCTTTTTAGCTCGATGTTGAAATGCTTTCTTGAAGTACTCCGCCCCTGCTTTGTTGTAAGCGATCAATTCTTGTTCTTGTTTCTCGGTTAATTTGAGATGTCGAGTATATTTGTTATTGTTCGGTACTATAATTTTCAGTTGCTGTTTCATGTTGATTTCCCTTACGCTGTTCTAAGGCTTACCTTACTGCCTCAACATTCTTTAATTTGTTCTAACATTGGATTTTTAAGATGCCCAACCTATTGTTAGATAATCTTGTTTAAACGGTAGCCAAATTCTTTATAGCTATATTCATCTAAACCCTGTTTTTCATCAAGGGATTGTCATATATTTTGCTAGACTGCAATAACCACCTTGTTATCAAAAGCAATCATAACAGTTATTACAACAATTTTACTATTACCATTGTCGACATATCTCCTTATGGGGTCAGAGCAAAATTTTAATCATTATCTATGTTAAACGATTTTTTAGAAATTAAAATAATAAACTCAGCCACTGATAATTTTATATGATAATTAAAAACTTAAAATCATCACATAAATACCCCGCTAATTAATGTTCGTTAAAATGATTAAATCTCAAATATTTAGCAGCAAGTAAATGGACCTGCTGCCTTATTTTCTCTGAATTCTGTGCTATCCTTTAGGCAGATATTAGCTATTTTTAATAGCCGCTGCTATACCTGCATTCGCCCGACGTAATAATATATCATGAGCAATGCGACAATTTTTTGCTAATACCGCATTTGGCTCCTTGCCGGATGCTCGCATTTGTTGGCATTTTTGCTCGTCTTTTTGGGCTTGTTCAAGATTCGCCCGATAATACTCGCTGCTTCTTGGCTGATCTTGGCAGCCTGTCAATGCTGATACTACAGCGCCTATTAAAATCATATTGCTCAGTTTCATAATGTCCCCTTTATTTTCTACCAATGAAAGGTTTTGGTAGCCAATGTTTCATTCGTCTGCGTATCAAGATAGGAAACGGTAGCTTGTAGCGGCTTGGCTTTTAATTGATTTTCATCAGCGGTAACTTGTACGTATAGCTCACCTCTGCCGCCCAATGTATTATTGATACGAGCTGCTTCAATTTTTTTAGCCACGGCTTCATCGTCAACCAACAACTCACATTTTTCTTGGGGTGGTGCCACGATATATTGGGTCGAGTCATTAATATGCCGTAGAAAATCCAATTGAATAGACTGTTTATTACCGAAGAATGGCCCTAGCCCCCCATATTTACCATGGCTAAGAAATTTATCCATCTCACATGACATGGCAAATGTCTTAGTGGTAAAGTCATAAGGTCTTGTTGTATCAATACCAAACACATTGACCGACAATGGCGATAAATTTTTGTCATTTTGTTGTTTTAAAAACTGATCAGCTATTTTTTGATCGTTAATAATGGGTACTTTAGCAAGATAGGTACCTTGGTACGTTTTAATCTGTTGACTCACCTTTGGCAACAGCTGTACGGCTAATTCACGTTTTTTAAACGTATCAGCTTCATTGTCATACTCTGTAGATATGAGACTTAGCTTTTCTTCCTCCATCATTTGCCGCGGGGTTTGGGCGATAAATAAGGGAGTTAGGTAGCTTAAGTCACTATCTTGATTAATATCATGTACATGGCTTAAATCTAACGTCTTTGCTGATGTAACTGACAAAGCGGGTTGGTTTGTTAACGTCTGCGAGGCTGTCGTTTGTGCTACCGCGGCTGAGAATTTAGGATCGGGTGTCTCAAGATTGGCGCTTGCCGCTGTGGTATTGCTAGTTTGCTCCGGCTGTTTATTTTGGCAAGCAACCGTAATACATGCACTTGCCAAGACACTTAAGACTAACTTTAATGACATCAATAACTCCTAACCCTAAATTTAATTCAGCATACCTTAAATACGGTATATATGCCGTTGAATTATAGACACCTGTTGTTAAAAATGTCAACTTTTGAGATGACATTTGTGACTAGTAAACATCCGCAGATTGTGGCATTTGGTAAACGTATTCGTACCATTCGAAAGCAAAAAGGCATCTCTCAAGAGAAGCTTGCACTCTTGGCCCAGATTGATCGTAGTTATATGGGGAAAATTGAACGCGGTGAATTCAACCTTACCCTAACTAAAATTTATCAAATCAGTGAAGCGCTACAAGTTTCTGTGGTAACATTATTTCAAGAAGACGAGTTTCCCCCACCCACTTAATGGTCATATATAATTATTAGTAAGGCAAACATTGTTTCAGCCAAACACTCAATTAAACACAGGGTAAGTTTCATTATCCCTATTCTTGAATGAGACCCTATTTAGAAACCCGGTCCCTCATCATCCCATCTCGGAGTTGACGAAGTATCATTATCTAAACGTGAGTCACTTGTATCTTTTTTATCGAATCTATCATGATCCAAATTATGACCTGGCAGTGTTTTTAAATCTGCCTGATAAGTAATTAACGCATCCTCAAGACCCTCAGGGTTAGACCACACAGCCAATTTATTTTGTTGGCTGTTTGCGATACTCTCCTCTATTAGCGCCCTTTCTTCACGCTTAAATTTAGACAACTCATAATAGGTATCTGTCTGTTTAACATACAACCTATCCGCTTTTATCTCAAATAAATCGCTACTATAAAAATACTTGAATTGGTTAATATTGCTATAAAGACTAAAATCTACCCCCACCCGTCCGTCGCGGGTCACATGAAAGGTACTGGCGAAGCGGCCAACACTTAACCGCACCGTATCGAAGAAATCACTTTCTCGCTGCGCAAGCGTCTTCATAAAATTGTTCTCAATCAAATCTTTTAACGGCTTTAAACCTAACTCATAACCATACTTATTAATAGAATAACAATAACGCAGGGCATTTTTTATCTCACCATAAATCGGCATCAAGCGCCTTGCTTCCACCGCTTGTCGTCGCTGACGTTCTTGTTGCCGCTTCATATACGCCTGCAAACGCTCGTCTTCTAACTGACGCTGCAATTTTAGTTTTTCCCCTTCCTTTTGTTTTGCTTTTCGTTTAGCGTTTGCTAATGCCATTTCTTCTAACGTGGGTTCGTAAGATAATGTATCGGTAGCCTTGGGTGACATATCAACCTGAACCGTGGCTTCCATTTTATTAGCTCGCGTATTTTCCAAATCATTTTTAAACGGATGATTAATCCCATTATTGTCATGGTGAGCTCTATCATACGGACAATGATGCTGATCTACCCACGCTAACTCCTCTGCCGGTATCTGGTATTTTTTTATATTAAGCTCGCGCTTATGTGCATAAATATGATTAAATGTCTCACGTGCTTGATCGACCCGTTGCTGTTTGGATGCAATCGTTTCTATCTTTTTATGCAGCGCGTGTTCATCAGGGTTGGTTTGTAACCGTAGAAGATAGTCTTGATAAGAAAAATTTTCTTCAAACAAAAAGCCTTTTAGACGAATCGGTTTTTGATTGTCTCTACTCACCACACTGATAAATTTTTCTGAGCGCCGAGTGACCTTAATTTGCTCATCTTCCATTTGTTCAAGCTCGGCAATCACATCATCTCGATGATTAATCATTCCCGCTGCCAATTTTTTTTCAAGATATGTTGCAATACGGGTCTTAATTTTCGCATGGTTTTTTTTCGGGCTTTGGTTACTCTCAAATAAATTGGTGTGACGAAAATGAACCGGGTCATCAGGATCGGTAAATTCAAATCGCGCATTGGCCAATGTTTGCCATGCACGAAAATACTTGGCATCTTGCACATGGTAATACGGTTGTAATCGTTTACCCGTATAAAGCTCGGTGGTCGCGATTAAAAAATTCAACTCAAGCCTCGGTGCTTTAGTTTGAGGATGTGCTTTATCGGTATGTTCAACCCAAAGGATATAATAACGATCCGGTTGCATACCTGGAAACATAACCCGCTCAAAGTCTTGCATGATTTGTTGTTTAACTTCCGCTGTCACTTGATCAGGTCGCTCTTCAAATGACAACACCCCAGCGGTATAACGTTTGGCAAAGTTACTACTGTTAATGAGTTCTTGGCTAAGATAAGCATCCCCACTTAATACCGTTGCGCCCTCGCGAATGATGCCGTCTGATAAAAATTTTTCACCCAGCAAATAATTGATAGGCCCTTCACCACGACTTCGACCCCGATTAAAAATTTTAAAAATCAACTTTCACTCCAAGACATTCACTTTAAGACCTTTACGCTAAGCCGCTTAATCTAAAACGCTTGCCTTAATTTTTATGTTGCTCAAGCAATGCTTGTAATAACCGATTACTGTCATTTAATGCCGACAACACACTGGCATCCAATTTTTTTTCCGTATTGGCATGTCGAGCAATCTGATTTAAGTTGCTACCAATTCTAGCAACCTGATGAACCAATGCTGGATCGGCTTGTCGAATAGGCACGGCACCCAGGGCTAAATCTCGAAGCCAACCCGCTAAATTTTTAGTGCGCCGTTGTTGCAGCTTGGCAAACTCATCGCTCGTTAAACGAATTTTGATCTCTTTGGTACGCTTATCTCCAAGAATTTTTGGCATCGTCACTCACTTTTAACTGAACCTATTAAACTTTCTAAATGACCACACGCAGCCTTATCTTAAACTCAACAACAGGGCAACGGGGGTTTCGGGGGCATCGCCCCTGAACCAGTTCACATGGTACCATTTTTAGCAAAGCTAAAAAAGGGTACTATGTGTATACTGGCTTAGTACGGCGTGAACTTATCATCTTGCAAATTAATTACCATTTTTTTGGATATTTTGAAAATTTTTTAGTTATTTATGGTCCAAATGTGGTTTTTTTGACGGATTTTTAGTTATTTCTGCTTAAAAATGGTTATTTGGATCAAGAAAATGGTTATTTGACCCAAATTTTAGATATTTTGGAATGTTTTTGGTTATTCGTGGCTCAAATGTGGTTTTTTTGACGAATTTTTAGTTATTTCTGCTTGAAAATGGTCATTTAGGTCAGAAAAACGGTTATTTGTCTCAGATTTTGGATTTTTTGAAAATTTTTTAGTTATTTGTAGTCCAAATGTGGTTTTTTTGGCCAATTTTTGGATATTCCTGATTGAAAATGGTTATTTGGGTTAGATTTTAGATTTTCTAAATTTTTCTTAGTTTTTCTATAGTTGAACATAGAAATTTCTTTAAATATTGTAGATAATTTGCCTTTTTTTTGGTCAAAACTATTCTGTTCAGTTTCTAGTTTCATAATTTATTGAAATATAGAAGTTTTTTAATTATCTAGTTATTTATAATTTACGAATTTTTCGATTCTTTATCAACTATTTTGATGTTGAGCGATTTTCCTAGCTCAATGATAGAACGGTAAAAATGGGAATTTTTTAGTTAATTCATTAAAAAAACCGTATTTTTGCTCTTTTTTTGGTTATTCGGGTCAGAAAAACGGTTATTTGACTTATATTTTGGATTGTTTGAAAATTTTTTAGTTATTTGTGATCCAAATGTGGTTTTTTTGGCGAATTTTTGGATATTCCTGATTGAAAATGGTTATTTGGGTTAAAAAAATGGTTATTTGGCTTAGATTCTGGATTTTTTGAAAGTTATTTAGTTATTTATGACCCAAATATGGTTTTTTCGACCAATTTTTGGATATTCTTGATTGAAAATGGTTATTTGGGTTAAAAAAATGGTTATTTGGCTTAGATTCTGGATTTTTTGAATTTTTCTTAGTTTTTCTATAGTTAAACGTGGAAATTTCTTTAAATATTGCGGATAATTTGCCTTTTTTTTAGTTAAAATCTCCTTTTTTAATCTTACTTTTTGCTATCTATTTGAAATATAATGGTTTTAAAAGTTACTAGCTTTATTATAATTTACGAATTATTTGTGTAATCTATTTTATATGCTAATTGGAGTCGCTATTGGCCATTTTTTCTCTTACGATGAAACCACATTCTCGGCGAAAGCTGGACTCGGTCATTCGACTGATTGCTTGTACGGCAGCAGAGAAATTATATGATCAGCGTTTAGAGAAATTTTTTTCTTATGATGATGATTCAAAGATAATCGCTAAAGGTTTAATTTTTCCCGTTGACATCGCTTCATCCGATGAGTCGTTTGATACGTTTTCACGTGAGAAGCTTTGGAATTTGGCGGAGTGTTGTGATAGCGGTAAGGTCAGTCGAATTGTGCGAGAAATTATTGTTAATGTGCCTTTTGAGCTTAATGCCGACCAACAACGTCAACTCGTCGTTGCTTTTGCCAGTTCACTGGCAAACTATTATGATATTGCCATTGATTTTGTCTTGCGTTCTCCACCCATTGGGGCAGACCCGAGATCTTTTCGTGCTCATCTTTTTTTGACGACCCGTTGTATTAAGATAAATAAGAACGGTGAGTTAGAGTTTTCTCGCAAGTCCTATTTTGAATGGTCTAATAAAAATTTGACGGCGTTAAATCTCCCCACCACGCATGATCAATTAAAACAGATACGCGCTAGATGGGCTGCATTGATTAATGTTTTTCTTGCACGTTATAAAATACATGCCTATGTGGACAGCCGTTCTCATCAAGCACGACAACTTTCCGTGCGACCTTTTGTTAATCTGAGTGCCATTGATCGACAATTAGAAAACTGCGGTATTCCTACCCTATTAGGAAATTATAATCGTCAAGTGGAGAATGAAAATGCGAGAATCATGGAGCAAAGAGCCATTAGTGAGCGAACATTTAGTCAAACGCTTTCAGAGGAGAGCGCGCTTATGGAGACAGTATTCGCTACGATTAATGAGGCTCAATACCGAATTAAAAAATATAACAAATTTACCCAAAGATCCAATAAAACAGACCAATTCATTGAAAAGTATTATCAACAAACAGCAGCAACAGATCGATCAATTGAACGATATTTGCAAAAAATTGACCGAAGAAAACGAGCAATTAGTTAGTCGGTTAAATGCTTACAATAAACTATGACGAGTATGCCGTGGTCTCTTTTACATTGGGTTTAATTTCTCCTCCCATAAATATAGAAGGTCAGTAGGCAGTTCGTCATAATTCTGCTACTAGGCATAATTTGTCGTTGCCAAGTGATCAGTTAAGTGGTTTGACACCTCAACAGGATAATTAGGGGTTAAAGAGTAGTACCAATTTTTAATAGCAACAACTTTATGCTTAATTGTAATGATGAACCATTTAAACATTGATTGAAAAGTCTGTTCAACAAGTTGATAGCGTGTTTAATAGTTCCCCATGCGGTGGGGAACAATTTTTTTAGACTTTTTTATTAGCGGTTGTTTTAGTAAGGCAAATCATCAATGATTGCTTTACTAGCTAGCATAGGAATATTGGCGAAATGTTGGCATTGGTTCGGTGCATGCATAAATGATTGACAGTCATCGCAGAGATAGTCAAGTTGCTGCAGATGTTGAAGATTGCGATAGTCAGGTTCGGTGATTCGCTGAGCGATGTTACATTCAATGCAATGGGTATGCGGGTGATAGGCTTTGACCTTTTGGGTGATGGCTGCAAGTTGATCCAAGGTGATGTGATACTGACTGCAAAGCTGCTGTAAGTGTGCTAAGGGTGTGGTGTGCCTGTTAGGGTTTTCATAGTAGGCTTGGCAAATTTGAAATTCAAACGGGTTTAGGCTGTTTTGTTGGATGTAGTGTAGGTTCATGCATACTTCCTTTCTTTAGTATCGTTGAGATGGGTTATAGTAATTCTGGCATTAGGGCTAAGAATTCGTGCTCAAGTTGCCGATAGGTTTCTTGATAATCGCCCGTGTCAATGGTGTCATAGATAGTATAAATCCATTGCTGAATGGCTTGGGTATTGCTGCAGCGTTTGGTTTGACCAAGATGTAGGTATAGTCCATCGCCCATTTGGATGCGTTGTTCTTTGATAAGGTTGCTGGTCAGCAGGTTGATTTGTTGTTGGCGTTCGTGCTTTTGGTCGAGTTGGTCGTAGATGTGTTGGATGACGGGGTTTGGGTGCATTTTTCTTTTCTCCGTTTGGGATATTTTGGTAAAAACAGTAGTTATATGGCATAATAACCTTACTTTTAGATGGTGATAAATTACTGTATAAAGTAATAATATTACCGCTTGTGGAATTTATTATAAATACTTATTGTTCCACTAGCAATAACTTTGTGTTAATTTGTGGAAATTTTTATGATTAAGCTTAATCTACCAGTGTTATTTGCTCAAAAAGGGATTCGGGTTGCAGACGCAGACCGTTTGACGGATATGGGGCGAACCACACTTTATCGTTTATATAATAACGAGGTGACACGCATAGACTTTGCTTCTTTAGAGCGCTTATGCAAGCTGCTTGACTGCACGCCTGGCGATATTATCCTGTATGAAGATGACGGCCAAACCGATTCACAAAAAAAAGAGCCAACTAATTAATTGGTTGGCTCTTTGATGTATAGGTAAGTAGGATTACCAGATCTCCCATAGTTATGTTTGTTATTTCAAAATATTAACAATTTTGCTTAGGCTAACATAGTGGTTGGCTTAATTTTTTTTACGATCTAACAACTCCTGAATCTTATGAAATGTATTAACCTGCTTAGGGTCTTTGAGCATGGCTTTCCAATCTTCGAAAATTTCAGGATAGTCTCGACGATCATTAGGTGACATTTTACTAGTGTTAGCATCAATAAATTCTTTTTGATAGACAGCGAGTTTTTTGATTTGAGCGTCGGTTAAGCCTTTGGTCTGCCACCCAAATAATTTTGAAGATTCTTTGAAAGTGGTAGGCGTAACATCTTTAAGATTATTTCCACTTCTTTTAACATTAAATTTAAACCCAGTGATCACTCTTCCAGATTTTATCTGACTGTAAGAAATATTAATATCAGTATGATCATTAATTTCCTTCACAGCTTTATCTAAAACCTTTTTTTTGAAATTATCTAATCTTTCGTATTCATGTTTTTCTAGTCCAAACTGCTCTCTTAGTGTACTTAGGTCAAAATCTGGTATTTCTTTAACTTTATTTAAGTTCCATTGTTTTACCAACTCAAATAGTCTATAGCTATATTGACTATCAAAATTTGCAGTCATTTTTAAGTAATACTCAGTAAACTGTTCTTCTAGTTTAGTGATTTCATCAACAATTGCAGGTGCAAAAATTAATTGTAGTTCAGCCTTATTTTCTATATAAGCGATTTCAGATACCCAACGAGTTTTTCTTTTTCGTGGATCCCCTTCATATGTATCCCTAAATGTTACTTGCCTTTCAAAAAGTTTTTCAGCAGCATCTTTCAAAGCTTTATATGCAGCATCTAATGAAACGTTGAAAATTTTTGCATAAGTGTTTGGTTTGATAACTAAATGTTCAAATTTACGTAACCCTTTATTTGATTCGCGTGCTGTATATATAGCTAAACCAATTAGTCTGTGTTCAACTAAATCCATTGAATAAGATGCTTTAATTAATTCATTAGATTTAACAACTTTTGGGTTCAAGGCTTTAGTCATAACGAGCTCACATTATGTTTTAAGAGATGATGTTCATACATTCTATCAAGCTTATCAATATTAAGTTACTATCAAATTATATTAGTAGTAGAATCAAGAGAAAAAGTAGGGTTTAGATTCAATAAGATAGTTGCTAAATACGACATTATTCGAGTAAACATATGAATGAAGACCTTTAATTACATAATATTTAAAAATGTTGTAAAAATAATAATTCTACATGGATTATAACATAAATAATTCCAAAAAACCTACTATTAAAAAATTGTAGGGATTAATAAGAGCAGAGGTAGGGATTAATAAGAGCAGAGGTAGGGATTAATAAGAGCAGAGGTAGGGGTAATAAGAGCAGAGGTAGGCAAATAACGTTTGAAAACCTTCTAAATAAAGGATCGGAGACCCCCTTAAAATTATTTAAAAGAATTAAAAATATAAAAAAAGAAATTTTTGTGGATAACTTTTAAATTGGTAGAAAAGATACAGAATTCTAATCAATTGAAATAAATTTTAAATTATCTTAATTTACTAAATTAAAATGATTAATATAATAATTAATATTTGGAACTATTTAAAATCCTTGGTAATACCTGTCCATAAGGCCTAAGAACTATTAAAGGCTTTTTTGTTGGCTAACTAACTATCAAAAAAGAGTAAAAACTAATTAATTTTAAGCGGTTAGAACATTATTGAAATTATCAATCGTGTTAAAGATTTTATCGATATCGTTCTCAGAGAATAGACCATCAATCCCTTCATAGTGAATTTGATTGAAAGGGGGTTCATATAGACGAATAGCTTGTAACTTACCTTGTTTAGTGAGTTGGTCAATAATCATCTCAATAAAACGAATTTGTCGCTCATTGTAAGTGGTATTGACCAAATAATTTGAAAAAGCTTCTTTGACAGCTTGGTAGTCAAGACCAACGAGAGAACGGATAAACTCTGGTAAACTAATTTCATTGCCGAAATGCTCTTTGAACTCTTGCTCTCCAGCAACTTCTTGAGCATTGTAGACAAACTGTTCAAGTCGAGTTAAATCTTCTCTTGTTAGTGGGATGCCTCGTTTTAGTCGAGCAATGGTAATATGGTTTTCATTTACTTTGATGAAATGCTCAACACGTTGCTTATAGGCTTTAGCATCAACGCCCGTATTAAAATCAGGCAGGTTAACAGGTTTAGCTTCTTCAATCTCATCATCCAATACACTATAAACAATTTTGCTGCTAGACTTATCGGTAAGTTTGATTGACTCTCTTAATCGCTCACGCAATTCTTCCACGATGATAACGTTGATGCCTTCCCAGTATTCATTCGTTAAAATGGATTCAATCAGCTGTATTTGTTTAGTAATTGCAGGGATATTGGCTTTAGTTGATAAATCATTGGCAATCGTATGAATACGTTTATGATATTGGTTTATACTGGCAGTATCTTTCTGTAGGATCGCAAGCTGAAGGTTGTAGCACAGTAAATCAAATAATTTTGCATTCAAATCATCTTGGAAGTCGATCGAATTTTCGGTTGGCAGCCCAGAAAGATGATCAAATAATTCATTAACTTTCATATCGTCGAGATTTTGCCAGTTTTTCGACTCTTGATAATACTCGACAAATTTCCATTGGGGTCGAACGTTAAAATTATCATGGTTCATACCATTGACTTGATTGTGCAAAAAACCCCTTAATTTGCTTTCTAAGGCATCTGTTTGAGTGTTCTGATACTCGGGTAGCTGAAGGTGCTTTAAAACGCTAACACGAGCTTTAAAGAGCCTTTTTGAGAGTGCTTCGGTTTGAGAGCCAGATGCCCCTTTTGGATTTTCATTGAAGTATTCAAAATTCTCGCAATAATCAAAAATATAAAATTCAGTTTTATGCTGTTCAGGACCAAAAAGGTCTTGGCATAAACGTGTACCCCTACCAATCATTTGCAAAAATTTGACTTTTGAGCGAACTGCTTTAAAAAATACCAAATTTACCACTTCTGGAACATCAATACCTGTATCGAGCATATCGACAGAAATAGCAATTTGTGGCTCAGGTAAGTCTTTTTTACTAAAGTCATCAATGAGTGTTTGTGAATAATTAACAGCATGGGTGATAATGCGAGCAAATTTACCCTGATAGATAGGATAATGATGATTAAATCGTTCTGCTATAAACTCAGCATGACGTTGATTTACGGCAAAAATAATCGTTTTGCCTAAGCAATCGCCACCTTTGACTTTGATACCGTTTTCCATCAAATGCTTGAGCATTTTATCGACAGTATCGGTATTAAATAAAAACTTGTTAATATCTGAAGCAGAGATTTCATCAGGTGGTGGCAGGTCTCCCCAATCTAAGCTATCCCAATGAGCTTTTTCTTCTTCTGAGAGCTCATCGTATTTAATTCCTTGTCTGACGAACTTAAGCGGTACGCTAAAGGCTTTGGGTGGTACTAGATAACCGTCTTTGATAGCGTCTTCAAGGCTATAGTAGTCGGTTGGCATACCTTGGGCCAATCCAAAAAGATGATAAGTATCCCTATCGACTTCGTCTCTTGGGGTTGCGGTTAGCCCCACTAGCAGGCTGTCAAAATAGCGGAAAATTTCACCAAATTTTTGATAGACACTGCGGTGGGCTTCATCAATAATCACTAAGTCAAAAAAACCTGTACCAAACTTACGAGTACCATCCTCATTTTTTTCATCAATGAGTCCCATCATGGTTTGGTAGGTGGATAGATAGACTCGTCCCGTTTGTTCTCGGCTCTCAACCAAATTGACAACGGCAGTATTGGGTAAATGGGTCTTGAAGTTATTGGCGGCTTGTCTAACCAATGATGTTCTATCTGCCAAAAACAGTACTTTTTGCACTCGGTTGGCTCGCATGAGCACATCTACCAAGGCGATAACGGTACGAGTTTTACCTGTCCCTGTGTAAGTATTACATCAACGTGTATGGACATATTTAAGTCGTTGTAATATAAGATTAAAACCTGAATATATTTTGTCCATAGTTTTCTTATTATTTATTGACATAAATTCCTAAAAGTCCATGAATTTTTACAACAAAATTATTATCCATTACGAGTGAGTTTTTCTTCTTTCAGGCAAAAAAAATAGCCAAAAAAGGTTTGGCTAATCTTTTTATTTTCACAAATAAAGCGATGGTTATTCCATCTCTTTGACTTTGGATTCGATAAATTCGATTTCGCTTTGGTCAAGTCCATATTTTTTATAAAGCTGTTGGTCGATTTCGGGAATAGATTTTGTCCAGTCGATGTCGGACTTGGTGGTAAAATCTTGCAGAGGAACGTTTGACCAAACCTCAAATTTTGTACCATTTGTAGCTTTTCTAGTTCCAACTAACAGACGCACAAATTGAGTTTTTAAATATTTTACAAGTGATTCAGCTTCTTTTTCTGTAGAAAAATTACCAAAACCAATAAAAGTTTGGTTGTATCCTGAATTATTTGAACCAACAAAAGGCTTTCCTGTTATCCTTGCAGAAGTTTCACCAATATTACCACTCGCTCCATCGGCTGCTGAGATAATGGCTTTATATCCTTGAATGTTATTATCACTATCAAGATACTCTTTAGCTACGTACATTTTAGACCCACCTTTGCCGTAAATTATAATAGGGTCATCTATGCTAGAGATATTTTTAAAAAATATAGGAAATTCTTTTAAATCTTCAAAAATAGATGATGTTAGCCGCTTTTCTTTGCCATTGCTACCTATCTTAGATTTTGCCTCTGGAACTTTTTCATAAAGTTTATCAAGATTCCATTTAGTTTGAGGAAAGAAGATTTCTTGAATGGAAACAAAGTTTTTGTTTTTAACTTTTTTTACAATAATAGGCAATTCTTCATACGGGTAAAAGAACTTAATAGGCTCAACAAGGGTAGTCTTATCGTTTAAAGTTATGACGACACCACCTGTGAAATTTTGACCAGAGAATACATCAGATGCTTTTTGAAAATACTTTAATATCCTTAAATGCGGATTATTTAGCATCTTATTATTCCATTCTTTAGATGTTTTTCCTGCATTCATTAGAAACCTTGCAGGTGTAATAAGACAAGCAAAATCCGACACACTTTGTGATAAGTCCATAAAGAGCGGATAAAGTTGTGCTGCACTGGTATTTTCAATTTCTTCTTGATAAGGTGGATTACCCGTTACAACATCAAATTTCATTATTTTTCTCCCCTAAATAACTCATCACATTTCGCCTCAAAACTTATCTCAGTCTCACCTTTGGCATAAGGAATCGTATCCAACAGCACAATGTGCGATTGGTCAATATTTTTCGCCTTCTCATCAAAACCAAACACAAAATTACGAGCAATATTCAAAATAATCTCAGACGGGGCAAAGCCATATATTTGACGCTCTAAAATATGCTTAAGCCTCGCATCAGGGTCGGGTATCTCGTCTGCAAGTCCTGCATACAGGCGTTTAACAATCTCAGTAAGATACAGCCCTGACTTAACATACAAATCAGCAAAGGTTTTATCAGAGCGCTTAAAAATCTCAAGGTCTTCCGCTTCTAGTTTATCAATCATCATTTTTACCACCCATTTTGGGGTAAAAATCTGGTTGGTTTCCTGTGGTGGGATATAGTCAAAAATATCCTCTTCTTGGCTATCATCAAAGTAATTAGCAAGCTCACGGCGTTTAATCAAAAACTCCTGTACTGACTGATTAAACACCGTTTCATCAAAGAAATTAAACTCATCTCGTAACGTGCGAAAATCATCTAGGGTAATCCCTGTGACTTCCTTAAACACTTCATCCTTAATGGTCATATCAAAATTAGCAAGCGTCGTATTAGGCGTACCATACGCCATTAAAAATGAAGGGATTGTTCGAGCAAAACCTCGTAACCGTCCTCGTACATCATCTTCCACGGTATTTTTCTTTTTCTCTTCTGCTTTTTCAAGAATCGTCTGGGTTGCTTGTTGTGCTAGCTCCTGTGATTTAGTCGTTACGGTTTCTACAACCTGCTGCTTAAACTCTTCGGCAATTTTCTGTTGTTTGGCTTCATATTCTACTTTGGCTTCTTCAATCTTGGCTTGGGCAACTTCTGGGGGTTCTGACTGAGCTTCAGCGATAGTTTTTTGATACTTAATTTCAGCAACCTTTTGCTTGATCTCGCTATGTTTTTGTACTGTTTCTATTTCACGCGTGATAGCCTGAGTAGATTGAGTGACAACCTGCTCTGCAAATTTACTGGTTAAGCCTTGTTCTTTAGCGAGTCCTTGCGTTGTCTCTTGCATAGACTGCTGTAAGCTTGCTGAAATTGTCTTGGCTAAGTCGTCATTAGGGTTAGCTAAAGTCGTTATATCAATACTTTGGGCAGCTTGTTCAGCGACAGCTTGCATTGTGCCATAGACTTTATCACCAAACTTGGCTTCGGTGGTGGCAATCACAATATCGGTATCAATATTTGCTTTACCTTGCTCATTAACAGAAATGCCTTTGGTATCAATTGGTTCTTCAGTTTTGCGAGGTACGGTTTTGCCGACATCAACAGGATTGAGCTGCTCTAAAATCTTACGGGCTTTTTCTGAAGCAAAAATCCCTGAGACGTTTTGAAATAAGAAGTTTGACATAAAGCCACGGCGTACCACTTCTTGAGCTTTAAAGACTTTGGGTAAGGTTAATACTTGATCAACATCAAGTTCGACCATTTGCCCATCGCTGTCTTCAGCAATTACAGGAAAGAAATTCAGTAACTGTCGAACATTTGCTTTACGATCATCACTTGTGCCACTACCACCACTCGTACCCTTTGACAGGTTATTGGCAAATTCCTCATAAATGGTCAGCGTCCGCTCAGGGGCAAAATCAAACACATAGGCGTTCTGTTTTTGATGTATTTCGCCATCAATTTCATATAGCCAAGGGTTTTGTGCACGAAACGCCGCTTGCATATATAAACTAGGCGATTTTAAATTGGAAAGCATCAAAACAGCTGTCCACTCAGGAATAGTGATGCCTGTGGTTAATTGTCCAACTGATAAGGTAATTGTCTTATCATGATTTTTAATGGCTTCTTTAACCTTATCTAATGCTCGTTGACTGATTACTTGCTCATCATCTTCGCCACGACCATCACCTGCGGCTAAGATAATTTCATAATTTTCAAAAATAGGATGATTCTTTAGTAGTTTTTGTAAGGCTTTGGCACTAGCAACTCGATTTAGCAGCCAAAAAGTATGCTTTAACTCGTCTCTTAACTCTTTGGTAGAGAAGGGGTATTTATGATTTTCCGTTAGCGTATTGAGCCATTTTTTGACATCCGCTTCATGTACTAACTTACCGCTGTCATTGGTTAAGAAAAATTCGTTCAAATCAAACGCATAATCATGATTCTCACCATCAATATTTGCCCCTTTGTTGACCTCATTGGTAATCATTGGGCTCATTTGATAGGAGAATAGGTTTAGCTGAGGTAATTTTTCGTAAGGATTTTCTTCCTCAGTATCTTTCCACTCAGCTTTAGCGGCTTGTTCATCAGCATATGTCCAATTATAGATTTCATCCGCACCAAACTTGCTACTAGCCAAGGCTTTAAACGGTGTGCCTGACAAGTGTAAAGTGAATTTGCGTTTGATTTTTTCAAAAGCAAAATCCGTTTTATACGTATCTACACCTTCATGGGCTTCATCAATAACCAGTAAGTCCCAAGGCGTTTCCTTGAACCAATCGTACTTATCTTCCCTGTCATCATATTTGTCGGCTGTAATCCAATCATGTTTAACATGTTTACCACCAAAATAGACTGAGCCCTTTAAATCTTGTAATGATATAAAAGCAATCATACGTTTCTTGCCATTTGCTCGTTGATCTAAAAATTGATCACGAGTAAATACAGGACGGTCTTTTAGTGATTCGCTTTCTGAAACAAAAGCATAGTCTGTTTGCCAAGCAATAAATTTTTCAAAATCATCAAACCACGAATTGGCAATAGCAGGGCGATTAGTCACAATCAGAACTTTGTGAGCATCCAATTGACGAGCTAATTCATATGTGGTCAAAGTTTTACCAAAACGGGGTTTAGCATTCCATAAAAACTCCCCTTCTGGCATTGATTTAGCATAAGCCACTGTTTGTTCAATAGCATCTTGTTGTTCTTGTCTGAGTTGATAAGGTAGCTCTTCTTTGACTTGGCTACGTTCATGACTCAAAAAATCATCAAAATGTTGACGAGCTTTTCCAGGCGTACCATTATAATAGAACCATTCATAAGGTAATCGCTGTTCAACTTGCTTAAATTGCCGTAAATAAGTATGAAACTCTTTATCTTTGAACCAGTCTTCAATATCTTTAGCTTTGCTAAATTTCGCAGGAGCAGACCATAGCAATTCGTATCCAATACCAACAGTTTTCGTTTGTTCATTGATACGAGTTTTCACATCTTGACGGTCGGTATAGCCAATTTTCACCCAACCTTCATTGGGCTTATAGTTAGGTGTTACATAGGCATAAATCTGCGGGTAAATTTGCTTTGTTGTTGTAATAACCGTCTTATTAGCCATACATTTTTATCCTTCATTTTTTTAAATCTTTATCAAAATATTCCATCTTATTGGTATCCCAATTCATAATTCTTACACGCTTGCCTTTTTGAATAAGCCATTGTTCTTCTACTTCTTGCTCAAACATTGATAGTTGCTGTGTAACTATTTTTTCATGTTTTTCTGATAAAGGAATAATGTATTTTAGCCCATCCATCTGAAACACGTTATAACTAATAATTTTGGCAATTACTTCAAATAAGTGGATAGACGGTTCTTGTTGCCATTTTGCTAAGTAATAATCTCGATAGGTAAAAAGTAGATTTTCACGAGCCAATAGCAATGAATCGCCATTCCATTCAAACCCATAACTCGACTGATAGGCTTTTTCAACCATGTATTGCCACTCTGCTTTATCATCAACTTGTGCATTGATTTTAGCGAGTTTTCTATCCACAAAACCTTGTCTTTGACTCAATGCTATTAGTTCACCTGTTTCCATGTCATAACGAGTAGTCATATAGGGTGCTTCACCACAGGTAATCTCTAACCATTTACGGCTTACATAAGTCGACAGGTCATCATCTTTATAGGCTTGTTCGAGTATATCATTTTGTTTTTTGACAATCCAAGTTGGCGTAAAGACTTCAGCCTTAGACTTGGTACGTTTTTTTTGCATATCGGCTGTTTTTAAAGCTCTTGGCTTGATAATACCACCCATCTGTCCTGTTATTAAATCAGGCTTTATTTGAGCAGTTGCAGTATAGTTCCTGCCAAATTTTGAATAATTATCATTAGCCCAAATAATATTACGTTTTCTTGATGGCTTGGACGACGTTCTATCTATCAATAATATGTCAAGAATTCGTGGAAAGTTGATGAGCAACTCATTTTCTTGGATATCAGAAGTATATAAATTAGCACTAGCTAACATAACGTAACCACAACTGTGAGGTTTAAACTGAAATAATACTTCGTCCATTTGTTTCATAAATCAACCAATTCAAGTTTTCAAAAGACATTACTAGATTATCAATGTCTCAACAAATTCTACTTTTTCTTCATTACACCATTGCTTGAGTCGAATTGTAGTAACCCAAGTTGCGATGCTAAATTTTCTTTGAAGATATGACTTTGTTGGTACTCTTTTGCAAATTGTTCAGCTTGTTGCCATGCTTTTTGCATGGCAAAACTTTTTGCATAATGAGGGTTTTCTTCATACAATTTTGCTATTTTATCTAACCCACCTTGTAAGGCTACCGTTCTATAATAGGAAGGACTTTGCTCAAATGCTTTCCGCGCTGTTTCCAAAATAGAATAATTGAAATTACTTTGCTGCCCTATATTATTTCCAATATTCGAAACTTGAGATGCTAGTAACTTTTGATAATCATTAGCAGGTAACATATCAAGATATCTTTTCGTTATAAAGAAATCATGCTGAAAATTATTTGCCCTCAATGTGTCCGATTGATCAATATCAACATGCTCGATAGGGTTCACTAATTTAGTATTTGTAGAACTCTCCTGAATATTAAGAGTTTCATAATTTTCAGACCTACCATCTTCATGATTTCCTTTCAATTCAAATGCTTGAGTTGACTTATTTTGACAACTATCCACCATTTTGTTTAATTCATTCATCGCATTACCTAAGACGATATTATTAACGTCATTTGGATACCTTAAGGTATGGTCAATTTCACTCCAACAATCATCGAAAATAGTTCTCGTTTGTATCTCAAAACGAATATCATTGTAAGGGTCGAATGCTAAATAATGTGTAGATCGATATTCAGGTTCTTTACTGCTATCATGCGTATACTGATATTGTTTACTTCGATATTCAAACATATCTTTAAGATAAAAACTCACATCATCATATTTACCATGATAAACCAATATGTCTTCATTGTTATCAATATTAAAACTATTTAGAACATGCTCGTTAATGGGTTTCCAATGATGTTTAAACAAATAGATAACTCTAATGCCTATCAAGTCAGTAATTATTGACTTGTAATTCTCAACATTAATGTTTAGGTACTTGGATTTTTTTCCATCTTTATTCGCTTCAATCCTTTTTCTAATAATTTTCCTACCAAGGCTATAGGGGGTTTTGACACGGTATTTTGTCGAATTGATATCGAGATGTTCTTGCAGTAGATCATTATAAAAGGCTGCGGTTCTTTTAAGTCTTGGCAATAACAAACTATAATTATCTATAATCTCATTCAAGACGTTTTCATCCATCTCAGCGTCTATAAATTCTTGTTCAGAAGCAATGTTATAATTATTTTGGCTATTCATATTTTTTCCTTTTTTTACAAGGCTATTCACTTAATCGTTTAATTTCATTAGCCATTTCAATCAATTTAATTTGAGCTTCTAAAAGTTTAGAAGTTGCTTGATCTCTTTGAATAGTTAACTCTTCAATTCGTTTTTTTAGAGCTAAAATCTGCTCAGAATTAGTTTTACTTTTTTTATTATCAGCCTTTTTACCAGTTTGAGGATTGTCATCTATCCATTGTTGAATTTCATTTATCAACTCAGGATAACGTGTCTTTCTTAGTGCAGAAGGGTCGACACCTGCTTCTTTCGCTACATTATTTTGAGAAACTTTTGTTCCTCTAGGCAAATTTTTAGGTTTATTTTCTTTAAGTCTAACAAAGGCTTCGTAAAAATGCAGTTCAGCTTTGCTTTTATTGGTTTGATTCGATGACATGGATAGCTTTCCTAATCGAGTTTAATTGCTGTTCTTGGAATGTTGTATCAATTGAATCAGCAATCGACCGTTGAATTTTGTCTAAGTACATCTTTTCTTGTTTGTACATCATACCCAATTTATCTGCGTCTAGTAGTAATGATTCACAAGGCTGAGAGCCATCGCCACCGATACACATAACAATGTTAGTAATACCGCCATAAGGACAAGGTGAACCATTTTTAGTACACCCCCCTAAAAATGTTTCTCTGTAGTTCAAATTGCCTTTTTTAGACATTTGGATTAGTGTCTTGTGGTCTTTTTCAGTTATAGGGGAAATAATTTGAGCCTTTCGCTTCTCACCATGCGGTGAAATAAATCTCTTATCAACCAACACCTCATTCTTGCGAACATTATTTTGATGCCACTCTTCTAAGTATAAACTACCAAGACCTTCATCTAGCTTGAATTTTAGCTTGTAATAATTATTTGCATAATAAAGACTCATAATCGTATTAGCATGTTTAAGTTGGTATTGCAAACTTTGCTCAGTTATAAGTCCCGACGCTAACATATTTACAGCACCTGTTCTTCTAAGTTGATGCCATGTAAACTGCCACGGCTCACCTACTTTGAATTTCTTTTTATCGAGACTTGGCGTGAGTTGACAGGCTAAATTAAAATCCTCTTTTGTCATCTTTAATTCGTTTTTATCAAAAAGTTTATTAAATAATATAATTTGGTTTTGATAAGCTGAAGGTGTTTTTATAAACTCTAAACCTCTAAATTTATGTAGCCGCCTTACCCAAGGTTCAAATGCTTGAATATTTAAAAAAGGTTTGTATTCAGCAATATCTTGCGTAATTCCCAATTCTTCTTTGGCAAATGAAAATCTTAATTCACATATAGTTTGTAAAACTTTAATAGCTTTTTCAACGGCAGGGGATACAACCCAACTTGCTTCTTTTTCTTGCACTGTTTTAGTTGTAACACCCTTAACGAGACAAATTTCCTGTCCATTAATAGTCACTTTAGAAAAACAACCATATCTTAAAGTATAAGCCTCAATGTTTCTCATCAATGAGAAATTAACAACAAATGCAATGCCGACGAAACTTGCCATGCTAAGATAGCTAGAAAGATTGGACACCTTAGATTTTTCAAAATCAAAATTTGTCCATTTCTGAAGCATTAACGATACATCATAATGTTTATTAAATTGTTCTTTATTGAATTGCCTTATTTCTCTCTCTTTTATTTTATTATGATTATCTTTGAAGTTGTTAAATATTGAAGTAATACTCTGCTCAATCGAAAGGAAATCATTAATAAATTCTTCAAGTCGTGCTAATTGATACGACCAAATACGAGGGGGGATGTAAGGTGTTTGCTGTGATTCGTTCAACACAAGATATGCCGAGAATTCTACTATTGACTCTTCATCAAAGATAGTAAACCCAATATCATCATTGAAAGTAATAGCTTGTAACAGTAGTGCTGCTCGTCTTTTCGTTTGGTAACTATTAGCAATCTCGCTATAAATTTCTTTATGCTTGCTTAATTCTGTAATTAAAATATCGTGTTTAGAGCAAATACTAAAAATCGGCTTCAAAATACTGCATTTGGTGATTAGAGTTTTAACATCAATACTTGGGTTAGCACCCCATAGCCAATGCACAATTATAGCTTTGAATAGTTTGATGTTCTCTTCATTAACATGGTATCCGTAGTGCGTTTTGCTACGAACACTATTAAAACTAAATTTTAGTGGCTTTATACTATAGGGAGTAAAATCCCACACATCATCAGAAAAAACCGAAATTATGTTGCCATCTTTGTCGCAAGTGATAGGAGTAGCTTCATTGGGTGAATCGCCTAATAAGGTATAATTTGGCATATTCGGAGTAATAATATCAGAAATAATGTTAATGGATTTTTTGAACATATTTAAACCATTGAGTCTAATAAAAGTATGTAGTCACGCCAATCAGTGTGATATTCGCCCGATTTAACTTCTTGTTCAGCTTTAATAACCCATTTCTCCTCGGTCTTACCTAAAGCTTTTATGCCATTAATTTTTTCGACTATACGCTCAACAATATGAACTGTCCTGGTTTTATTGGAGACAGGTTTACTTGAGTCAGGCAGCATGACCTGACAGATTTAATGAACAATAGTAGATATTTTCCGCATAAATAGGTGACACATATCCATTGGTAGAATGCAATCGTTCATGATTGTACCAGTGTACCCAATCAAGGGTCGCTAGAGCAACATCATTTACACCATCCCATTCTTGTTTTAAGTAATCGATCACCTCCGCTTTATACAGCCCATTGACGCTTTCAGCTAGGGCATTGTCGTAAGAATCACCTGTCGTGCCGACTGAGGCAGCAAGTCCAGACTGTTTAAGCCGTTCACCGTATTTAATCGATAGATACTGACTACCCTTATCGGAATGATGAATCACCCCTTTAGGACGGTCTCTGACATCTAGCGCCTGATTTAGAGCATCTAGCACTAGCTGAGTGTCCATATGATTAGATACTTTCCAACCCACGATAACTCGTTTGAACACATCGATGACAAAGGCGGTATAAACCCAGCCTGTTTTGGTCTTGATGTAAGTAAAGTCAGCCACCCACAGCTTGTTTGGGGCATCAGCAGTAAAGTTGCGTTTGACCAAATCAGCAGGCTTGTCTTGATCCTCTCTCGGCTTAGTGGTAATTTTGCCTTTACCCCGCCATACGCCTTGTATGCCAAGCTGTTTCATCAGGCGTTCAACCGTGCAGCGACCTAATTTGGGCATACCATCTTGCTTAAGCTTATGCCAGACTTTACGAATGCCGTATCGACAGCCACTGTCTTGCCAAATCTGTTTGATTTGCGCCATGAGGTGTTTGTCGCTTTGTTTGCGTCGACTTTGCTTGTCTGGATTTGCTTGCCCATCTTTGATGCGATAGTAGGTGGATGGGGCAATTGGCAGTATTCTACAAATCGGCTCGACCCCATACTTTTTCCTTTCATCATCGATGAATTTGACCATCACTTGTGTGGGCGGCCGAGCTCCGCCTGGGCGAAAAAAGCGGCTGCCTTGCGAATGATTTCGTTCGCTTGTTTGAGTTCTCGGTTTTCTCGCTCAAGTTCAGCGATACGAGCAGCTTGGCTTTGAGTAGTAACGGTCACAGGATTTTGCCTAGCTAGGTGCTTTTGATGCCATGAACGTAGGGTTTCAGGTGTGCAGCCAAATTTAGGGGCAATGGCTTGGATGGCCGCCCACAGTGAGGGATAATCTTTTTGTGATTCGATGAGTAACTCTACAGCTCGAGTCTTGACTTCAGTTGAGTATTGTTTGCTTTTCATAAGGGCATTGTCTCAGAGTTTTAGGTCTCCGACAATCCCGGGACGGTTCAATAAGTATTGCAGGTGAGTTTTGTATAAAAGAAGGGTTAAGCGCTATTTCAAGACGTTTTAGATAAAGATGAGAAACCAACTTATAGCAATAATCATAGCTTAAAATATCTTTATGATGCACACAAAATAAACAACCTTCGGGATTCACACAATCGGGTAGAGCAGTCCTTTCTTCACTTTTAATTTTTTGCGGATTTTGACAATTATTTGAGCACAACCCAATAGCTATTTTGATGAGATTTTGACTGTTGAAATGACCCAATTGCTTCAAAGCTTCTTTTTCATTTGTTTTTTGATAATGTCTTCTAAAGGTAGTGTTCTCATGAGACATCAAGCTTAAAACTGCTGAGGCATCGTCTGCATTATCAAATAACCAATTTGCTTTAAATTTCCTTAACTGTAAAGGGGAGACATATTCAAAATTGATAGTTTTGCAGAAATTTCTTATAACATGTAATTTACGAGAAGAAACATCTGCTTTAATTTTCTCTCTCCCTACAAAAGGGAAAAGATAACTATCGTCATTAAAACCAACCTTTCTCAGCCATTGTATGTAATTATCGAAAATAGCCCTATAAGCTTTATAACATTTAAAACTAGCTTCCCCATTTTTTCGATTTTTATAAACAGTAACAGAGTATGCAAGATACTCATCATCTTGGGTCTTCCATCTGAAATCAGTTAGTTTTAAATCAAGAGCCTGTGACAAATTCATATTGGTTTGACTGATAAAAATTAGCAAATCAGCTTCAATACGAATATTCAATAAATTACTTCTTCTGTACCTGTCTAATAGCGATTCATCCTTATTTAATGCTCGTCTTCGTTCGATTGCATGCTTAATATCTGCACTGCTCATCTTTTGGCAATCTAAATCAACTACCTTCATGTTACCTTTTAAATATACTTCATTGCCATTTGGTAATTTGATTAACAAAGGCAACTCACCTCGCACAGCTTCGATAGTTAGCTGTTCAACTAAAGTTTTTAATAATTGACCGAACGCAAAAACATCTGATTCGCTAACAAGCATAGTTTCTTTTTGTTGCGGTTTAGCTTTAATATTTGTTCGCAACATAAGCGATTTCGAGTTTGGATAGTCTTGTAAAGGCTGCGATAGTGTAATAATTCTTGCAACTGAACAATATCCTTTATAGGCTTGATGCTCATTTAATTTTTCTTCTTTAACCCTCAAAATATCTGAATTCACCCATGCAATGCAATTTTCAGCTATATGTTCTTTTGATATGTACTTGTTCTCAAGCTCACACCATCTCATGAAGTTACTAAATCTTTCCAACTGAGTTATAACTGTGCTTTGAGATGCTCCACTAGTGATTATTGAATTAAAATATTCAAAAAGGTTCGATATCAATTCAACTCGTTCAGTTAGTATATCGCCATATCTATTCGCTTCTATAGATTTATAAACAGTTTTTCTGTTTTCTAGCACTGCGTTTTTGTAAAGAAAAACAGATAAATCCCATTTATATGCGTGTGAACCATACGAAAGTTTATCGAGACAAAAATCGAGAGATGGCATCTTACAGACCTAAAAAAGCTTTAGTGTATTCGTTAGATATTTTTGCAAGCTGTTTATTCTGCTCTATAAATTTGACATATTTCATAGTCGTTTTTTCATCGCTGTGCATGCAGCAATCTTTAACAAAACTCACAGCACTTGCGACATCCATTTTGTTTAAACAGTACCGCATTAATATTGTGGCGAAAGTAGCTCTAGTCCTATGAAAATAAAAATCTTTGAACGCATAAACCCCTTCTTTTAATCCTTGTTTCCTTAGTCTATGAATGGCAACATTAACAGATTGACTATTATTATCTAAATATTTGTTCCCTCTAGCAGTCAAGAATAAATGGTCGGGAAATTCACTATTAAATGTTCTTTTTAATCGCCTAACACTACGGGCGTACTCAAGCAGTTCATCTTTAAGGTCTGTCGGAATGATAACGTTTCCAGTTTTAGAAAATTTTGTTTGAACGGGAGGGTGTGCTTGATTGCCAATTGTAATCATTCCCATGCTCATATCTTGCAAGTAAACAAAGTTCTTTTCATCAAGAGTTTCAACTTTTAAATCTGTAATGCTACCAACCCTCATTCCTGTATAGAAACCCAATTTAAGCATTAGGTATATTTCAATTGGAGCATGTTTTTTTGCAAAATTTAAAATTGAAATAACATCATCAGGGCTGATAGGTGACACACCATATTCCAAATCAATATTTGAAACATTCCTATTTAATTTTATGGCGAGGTCAGTTGTAGTTACATCAAAAGTGTGCTCAAAACCAAACTTGTTAAAAGCTGTTACTTTTAACTTCTTGTCTTCCCACATCTCTGTATTTTGGTCAATTAAGTTCTTTTTTTGCACCCATCGATAAAACTTAATGATAGCACGCATTCGATGGACTGCTGTGGAAGGCGAAATCTTTTGATTATTTCTCTCTTTAATTAACTCACCTCTGAAAATATAAAGACATCTATCGCTCTTTCTTTGAGGAAAAGTTAACCAATCCAAATCACTATAAGATTCAAGCCAAGAAGCATAGGCATTCAAGTGCATCATGTCGGTCTGAACTGTTTTTATGTTTCTATTCTTATCAAAAAACAAATCATAAGCGTAAAGATTGGCAACATCCCATGCAGAATTATCAGCCCAATAAATCTGTGGTAGTGAGATTAAAGCAAAATGCGGGGAATCTTGAGGAAATTCTTGAATAAATACTTCTTTAGAGCCTATCAATAAATCTTGGCGTTTAATATTTTGATATTCGATGCGAGACATAGCATTTGGTCATTATTAAAACTATTATGTCCATAATTGTACAAGATATTACTTACCATGTCAATGATATATGTAATGCTTACCTGTTGCCATAACTAGTAAGCCAGCTCTTTGATGACGGTCAAATGCTCCCAATATCGCTTTGATAGCACGAATTTGGTATTGACGTTCGACAATATCGGTATTGATAGGAATATCGCTTAATGGCTTTTGGTTGCTCACCGTTTGGCATTGACTGATTAAGCGGTTAAGTTCTTGTTGGGTATAGTAGCCTTGTACTTGTCTGGGTGGATAGTGTGTATCATCCCAAAGGTAGGTTTGATAACCATTGGTATAAAAAATGATAGGGCGTTTGCCGTACTGTTTTTCTAGACTATCAGCATACAATTTGGCTTGTTGCTGTCCTTCTTCAACGGATTTGGCGGTACGTTTGGCTTCGACCACCGCCAACGGAATACCATCATTACCCATCAGCACATAATCAACTTTACCATCACCCGATATTGAGGGAAAATCTTTAACCAACACTTCGGTTTTTAGGTTTTTATTCTTATGCCAACCTGCTTCTTCCAGCATTAAGTCAATCAGTAATGAGCGAGTTTCGGCTTCGTTGTAGTCGGTTTTATCAGGGTGTGTCTGATTGTAGGCTTGATTATTGAGTTTGGCTTGAGCCACTTCGGCACGTTTTTGTGCCAGCTCGCTATCAATCTCGGCAAGCAATTGCTCTTTTTGTTCAGCGTCGGCGGTACGTTCTGCCAGTTGCTGTTCAGTTTGTTTGAGTTGTTCGTGTTGTTTGGCGATTTGAGCTTCAAAAGCTTTATTCTGTTGCTGTAGTTCGGCGAGTTTGCTTTGGTAAAGGCTATGGATTTGCTCAGGATTAGGAATATTTTCAATTTTAAACTTGCGTGGTTCACTACGGTCAATGCTCGGACTGCCAAATTCACGGTCAAACCAAGTATAAACCATAAACAACTGGCTAATGATTTTGATAGCGTCTTGTTCGGTGGTTTTGGTGTTGGGGTTGCCGTGAATCACTCTATTGCCTGATTTGCGAATGACTTCCATTTTTTCCCAGATATAGTCTGGTACCAGTTTTTTAAAGGTCAAATCCGTCATTAACGTATGAAGCTTGGCATCATACGGCAGAACAAGGGTTTTATCGTATTTATACAGCCAAAAGACGAGCGTTTCTAACGATTGTCTAGCGGTTGTGATAGCAGCAGGCGGGTAAATGTAGATGAGTTTTTCCGCTCCGATGGCGGTTTCTGCAAGGCTTGGAAACTGGTCGGCGATAAAAGCGAAATTACTCATAGGTCGGCTCTAAGACATGGTTTAACTGGTGGAAGGTTGGTAGGTAAAAGGGTTAATAATATCGACTGCAATACCATCAAAATCGCTGACATTGCGCGTGACTAAGGTCAAGCCATGTGCGATAGCCGTGGCAGCTATCCAAGCGTCGTTTTCGGGTTTTGGATTTGGAACATGTAAACCTGCACAGACATCGGCAATGTGGTCATTGATGTATAAAACACGCTTGTCAAAAATGCCTTTGACGCTGATATCAAACCATTGTTGTAGGCGTTTGCCTTGTTCTGGGTCGGTGCGATGTTTGCCCATAACGCCACGCTGTAGTTCCATCATGACCACGATTGACGTATAAAATAGATTAGGGTTAACTGAATTCACCCATGCGGTGACATTGGGGTCGGCTTTGCGATGTCTGATTTTCCGCATTTCGGAGATGACGTTAGTGTCTACTAGGTACATTAGTCGAAGATTTCCAAGCGGTGTTTTGGTGGCATTTGTCTTGGGAAAGGTTCTAGTTCAATGTCTGACACATCTGGATAGTCTTGCGACATGATAAGGTCGTAAACAGTTTGCGTTTGTCCAGGCTTGACTAATGATTCTATTTTGGCGATGAGTTCACCATTTTTGGCAAAGCTGACGCTTTCGCCTTGTTCGACTTTGGCGATGTATTGCTGAACTTCGGGGGGCAAGGTAGCAAGTTCGATTATCATGGCTATTCTCCCTTTTAGCTTTTTATGGCTTTATTTTTGTTGATTATTGGTATTGTAGCGTGATTGGTAGGTGCGGTCAAAAGGGTTAAAGTTCACCGTTAAAGGCTCGTTGCTGTAAAGATTGGAATAGGTTTTTTTGTTCATTGAGTTGTTTCAATAACGTTTGTTTTTGCTGTTCGATTCGTGCAGCAGTTTTTGCAAAGCTATTCTGTAATTCTAATTTTGGATTCAATATTTCTATTTCTTTAATCATAGTTAGGTTAAAGTTTTTTTGACGAACACCCCTTTGTTTTTGCTTTAAATGTTCCTTAATAAGTTGTATTTGATGATAAACAAAAAGCTTATTCGCTAAATTGTCATTAATTTTTGCAAAAGCAATAGCTTGATTGCAAGCAGAATCAATAGTCGTGATGCTTGATTTTAAACCTGCTGTATCATACATGCCTAGTAATAAAGAACCTATGGGAATTAATTTTGTGGATGAGTTTTCAATTGCTTCAATACTAATTTTTTCAATGCTGTCAGAAACATAAATATTGTTTAACTCTCCAGAAGTGTACCAAGGTATTGTTCCATTAAAAAATGTCTTGTTGCTTCTTGATGGTGTACCGCCACTTGCCCAATTACCAAGTTTTCCAAGTTGAATATAGTCCAAATTTTTCGGATTGGTCACAGGGTCGCCGAACATATCAATAAACGTGGCTTGTAGCAGTTCGTCTAGTTTTTCGATGGATTGCTGGCGTTTTTGGCGTAACTCGTCCGCTTTATCCAAAATCTTGGCAATGCGTTTTTGCTCGGATAATGGGGGTAATGGAATTTCATAATTCCAGAACTCAGACATTACCATTCTTGGCATCTTTGCCCCCGCTACGACATTACTTGCAAATTTTAAAAAACTTTCTGACCTTAAGAAATATGCTAAGTATTTCGGATAAATTAATTCCTCATTACAAACTATCGGGACTAGCTCGCTTGTAGCAAAACCATTCCTATCTGCGATAACAACCTTATTCAAGTAAGGTCGCAATTTAGAATATAGAACGGTACCCTTCTGAAAATATATTGTAGAACTTCCAATTCCCTGAAATGGTACTTCTTCATAATTTAAAACTTTACCAGTGTTCGATTCTATTTGGTCAAGATTTAGTAACCAAACTTTTTCCATTATCTCAGGTTTAACCTTTGCATTTGACTTTAAATCTGACAAATTAATTTTTTGAAAGCTCACTGTAAAACCTTAATAAATTTTTTGTATTCACTTACACAAATGATAAAAAGAAACTTTGATAATTATTTCATTTACTCATTTGAAAAATTTATCAAAACATCAAATGAAATAATTATCAAAAACTCAAAACATCGAATGAATTAAATCACGAAATCAATGCCTTAAGTTCTTTCAACCCGTCCGCAATCTCACCTTCCAACCGCTCAATATCCGCCAAAATATCCAACGGCTTGCCATATTCGACCGACCCATAGACCACTTCTTTATACCGATTAATCGACAAATCATAACCATTTTCGGCAATCTCAGCCTTCGGCACAAAAAAACTTTGCTCCGAACGAGAGCGATTTTCTTCATTCTCAAGATGATGAAATCGAGCAATAATATGGGGAATATTATTCTGCTCATGCGAATCGCCCAAAGGCGTGCGTTTATCGTCAAGGCTATAACCATCCGCCTGCATATCATAAAACCAAACCTTATCCGTACCGCCAGACATGGTCTTGGTAAAAATCACAATCGCCGTCGAAACCCCAGCATACGGCTTAAATACCCCAGACGGCATCGAAATAATCGCTTCTAACTGCTGTTTCTCGACCAACTCTTGGCGAAGCGTCTTGTGAGCTGTACTTGACCCAAACAACACCCCATCAGGCACAATCACCGCCGCACGACCGCCAATCTTCAGCATCCGCAAAAATAAAGCGATAAATAACAACTCGGTTTTTTTGGTCTTCACCGTTGCCAACAGATTTTTGGCGGTACTGTCATAATCCAAACTACCTGCAAACGGCGGATTTGCCAAAATCAAACTAAACTTATCAGCGATATCGGCATGGGCTTGGGATAATGAATCACGGTTTTCAATATTCGGATTCTCAACCCCATGCAACAGCATATTCATCGACCCAATGCGTAACATCGTGCTGTCGAAGTCGTAGCCAAAAAATGTGCCATTGTTATAACGCTTGGCAGCGTCGGCATTGGCAAAGATTTCGCTTTGGTAATGGTCGTTAAGATATTCACTGGCAGCCACCAAAAAACCAGCCGTACCACATGCAGGATCGCAAATCGTATCGGTGGGTTTGGGTTGCATCAATTCAACCATCATCTTAATAATATGTCTCGGTGTACGGAACTGACCATTTTGCCCAGCCGAAGCGATTTTACCAAGCATATACTCGTAGATATCGCCTTTTGTATCTTTATCATCCATCGGTACATCGGCGACTAAATCCACTACCTTAGTCAAAAGTGCAGGCGTTGGAATGGTAAAACGTGCGTCTTTCATGTGGTGGCTATAAGTGGTATCGTCTTCTGCCCCTAAGTTTTTGATAAAAGGAAAAACTTCATTCGCGACCACGTTATACAATTGTGACGCATCGCCTAACGTAGTAAAACGTGACCAACGTAAATGGGCTTGCGATTCATCAAAAATCGGATTAACAATTGGCTGTTTTAGACGATTGGCTTTTTTCTCTTTGACCAGTTGCAATTCATCCAGTCGGCGGATAAATAGCAAATAAGTCATTTGCTCCATCACTTCAAGTGGATTCGAAATTCCCCCACTCCAAAACGCATTCCAAATTTGATCAATCTTATTTTTGATATCGCCTGTTATCATGTTTAACACCTAATCTTTTCAATTCGCCAATCTTATCATGCTTAAAGCCTTGATAATAGTGGATTCTAGTAATCATCAAATGATAATATATTCATAATTTCAAATGATAAAATGAGTAAATATTATTAAGCATCAAAGTTTCATTTGAATGAAATATTAACTATGATAAAATGAGTAAAACGTATAATGAGTAAATGAGTATGAAAACAATTGCAATACTTAATCAAAAGGGTGGCTCGGGTAAAACCACAATTTCTATCAATATGACAGAAGCACTACGTCGTCAAGGTAAAAATGTGGTATTGGTTGATAGCGACCCACAAGGCTCTGCTCGAGATTGGGCAGCAGCAGCCGAAGAATGTCCGTTTCCTGTAGTGGGAATAGATCGCCCAACTATTGATAGAGATATTAAAGCCATCACTGATAGAGACTTTATTATCATTGACGGAGCCCCTCAAATTGCTAACCTAGCAGCCAGTGCTATTAAAGCTGCCGACATTGTACTGATTCCTGTTCAACCGAGTGGTTTGGACGTTTGGGCGACCGCCGATATGGTGGATATCATCAAACAGCGTATCGAAATAACCGAAGGCAATCTTAAAGCAGCTTTTGTTATTAACCGTGTGATTAAAAATACCAAAATTGGTAATGAAATTTTGACAGTAATCGCTGATTATGGGTTACCTGTTTTAGAAACTGTCATTCATCAACGTGTCGCATATGCCAGTACCATTTCTGAAGGACAAACCATTTTCCAAGGTAGTCATCTTGACGCCATTAAAGAAATGAACGATGTAATAAATGAGGTTTTGAGTTTATGATGATTTGATAAAAAATACCTTTGTTCAAATGTTCAAATGTTCAAATGTTCAAATGTTCAAATGTTCAAATGTTCAAACGAGTAAATGTTCAAACATTAAAATTAACAAATATTAAAATGAGTAAATGATTATGAAAGCAGGTCGTCCTAGCGCCAATGGTAAAGAATTCACCCTTGAGCAATTAACTAACCCAGAGCAAGAGATCAATAAGCGAGTAAATATTGAAATTCCCGTTTCAATGCATTCAGCTTTTAAAGCGTTAGCTGCAAAACGGAATAGTACAATAAAAGATGAATTGCAGAAGTTAATTGAGCTTGAATTAGCCAAAGAAATGTAATTGATAAAATGATGATATGAGTAAATAATCAAAGAATCATTTACTCATAAACTCATTAATTAAAAGCCTTTATGGTTAATAGGTTTAATTAATTATAAAATATATTCACGAAAACCTATTGTTTTTCGTGATTTTGTAAATCAGCGCCAATTCGGCGCTTTTTTATTCCATTTATTTCACGATAAAGCCAAATAAATCTAAATATGATAAGATGGGGTAATTATCTTTTATCGTGAGAATTTTACCATGAGTTTAATCGGTTATGCTCGAGTATCCACATCGGAAGGGAAACAACTCCTTGACCGTCAAGTTGATGCCTTGAAAGAAATCGGCTGTGAGCGAATTTTTGAGGATAAGGCATCGGGAAGTAACTCCCAACGTAAAGGATTGGATGATTGTCTCAACTATTTACGAAAAGGCGATGTGCTCGTTGTGTTGGATTTGGATAGGTTAGGGCGGTTAGCCAGTGATCTTATAAAGCTAATTGATGAACTGGCTGAGAAAGACATTGGCTTTAAAGCGATTAACTCACCAATGGATACGACAACACCTGCTGGTCGGGCATTTTTACAGATTCAAGCAGCCTTTGCTGAGATGGAACGCAATATTATTCGCCAGCGGGTGAAAGAGGGGATTGCTGCTGCTCGTGCCCGTGGTCGAAAAGGCGGACGCCCTAGAATCATGACGGCTGAGAAACTTCGTTATGCCCAGCATTTAATGGCTGACCAAACCAAAAGTATTCCAGCGATTTGTAGGGAGCTTGGTGATATTCCGAGCAGTACGCTGTATCACTATGTGACGGCGAAAGGGGAGCTTAAAAAAGCGGGAGTTGATTTGATGAATATCAGCACTAACTAAAACGTTGAAGAGCAATCCAGTCAAAATCATGAATATGAAGGCTTATTGACAATGTAATGCAAAGTATTATAATTAAGACTGTATTTTATGAATTATGAAACTATGTACACTATCGTAGAAACTGAAACGTTTAAAAAGCAAGCTGATAAGTTTTGGACAACGGAAGAAAGGCTTGAGTGTTTTACTCAGATAGCTAGTGATCCATTTATTGGTGATGTGATTCTTAAAAGTGGCGGTTTTCGCAAAGTACGGTGGTCTCGGGCAGGTATGGGTAAGCGTGGTGGCGTTCGTCTCATTTACTTCAACGTATTAGAAGATGGACTGATTGTGATGTCTTACTTCTATGCAAAAAATGAACAAGAAAATATTTTGGCAAGTGAGCTTCAAAAGCTAAAAGGATAACTGATGAAAACGAATTTTCCTAAAGACTTCGATGTTGAAGCAGCGGTTCAAGCGATTATTGATGATGAACCTGATTTGATAGCAGAGCGAGACAATTTGATTGAAGCATTAAACCAAACCAAAGCAGGTATCTTTGCACGTACGACAGAAATATCAGATACGGCTCAAGTCCGCCGTAAAGCAGGTTTATCGCAAAGTCAATTTGCCAAAGCCTTAGGTATTTCTGTCAATACGTTAAAATCTTGGGAGCAAGGTCAGCGTAAACCGAGTGGCTCAGCGCAAGTCTTACTTAAATTATTAGGCAAAAAACCTGAGTTAATTGATGAGATTGCTCATTTTGCATAGTACTTGAGCCCTTCTATTAAACACCTTTTAGTGAGTGTAATCGAAAGTTTCTTATAAGCTCTGTTTAAAGATGTGTTGAACGCTGATTTATAGATAGGTTAATTTACAAAAATAGGCATAAACTTAAGAAAATAAGAAACTCTATGAAAACATCTGTTTTCCGTAGGCTAGTTCTATTATCACGCGAATCTATAATGGTATAATACTCGACAAAATTCCTTAGCGTGCAATATGACCCGAATTCTCAGATAACCCCTGGTTAAAGTGTGGCTTGTTTTTTTACACTCTACCTTATTCGATATCAGCAAAGAATTAGGGAAATATAGTCACAGAAACATAAAAGTGATACAAGGCAGGCGAACGAAACTGTACAAATAGTACTGTGAGTGAGCCTAACGCCGTAGCACTTTCTGTCTTCGAAGACTATAGCAGTCTAGCCGCTTTCGGATAAGCCAAGGCCACGTTTGTGAGTGCATTTATATCTACCCTTTGACCCAAAATTTTGTTTCTAGACATTAAGTTAGTTATAAATGGCAGATTAGGTATGAGACCATTATCGTTTATCCCAGTCTAGAACTTTTGAAATCTACGTCTTTTATAATACTCGTTTTTATTGTTCAAACGATGCTAACTATAACATTGCCATATATAAGCGATACAATATTTTACTTTTAATTCTTATTATGATTGATATAATCAAATTTTAGCTTAAATATGAAAAATAAATTCTATATTTTGCTATATTTAGAAATATATTTTCTTATTATTTTTTGTTTTTGATATTTATTTTTTATTTAATTTTAAAATGGGAGTTACACATGAATAACATCAATTTAAAAGAAACTTTTAAAACATTGCGTGGGCAAACAGGTAATCCAGCGGTTAGCGTATTTATTCCGACCCACCGTACTTTCCCAGACAATGAGCAAGACGCAATTGCCCTAAAAAACCAACTTAAAATCGTCGAAGAACGTGTCACCAATGAATACGACAAGCGTGTTGCTGCAAGTGTGATGGAAAAAATCCATGCCCAAACCGATGAGCTTGACCATAACTATAACTTAGATACGCTGGCTGTGTTTGCCACGCCTGAATCTGCTCAAGTGGTGCGTTTGCCCTTTGATGCCGCTGAGCGAGTCATCATTGGTGAAAAGTTTGCGACCCGTGACCTCATGCGTAACTTATCAGAAGGGGTTGGCTATTATGTGTTGGTAGTTACGCCTGAAAAAGCCCGTCTGATTGAAGGCGTGAATAATCGTCTGGTTGAAGAAATTAAAGGCGGTAGCGAACGTCAACAAACAATGAGCGAGTTGACCTTCCCTATTAACAACTCAACGCTACCCAACAACAGTAAAGCAGACCGTACAGGCTCATCAGACGATGATATGTACTTAAAAGAGTTCTTTAACCGTGTTGATAAAAGCTTGCAAGAGCTTTATAACAAATCACCACTACCTGTGATTTTGGTGGGTGATAGCCACAATATGGGGTTTTATGAAAAAGTGTGCGACCGCCCTGATATGATTATTGGTAAAGTCGATAATTTAACATATTTAAACGACAGCAAGCCAGAGGACATTATTGCTGGCGTTCAAGACATCGTTGAGCAAAAGCGTCAGACTCGCTATGAAACTGCCAAAGGCGACCTTGAAAAAGCTCGTAATGAAAAGATGGTGCGTACTGATTTGCAACAAATTTATCGCTCGGCGTTTGAAGGCAATGCGGTAACGCTATTGGTTCGTCAAGGTCATAGTGTGCCTGCGAAGATTGATGAGAAAGCACAGACCCTACAAGTCCAAGATGATGCTACTGCTGAGGGTGTAACCGATGATGCGGTTAGTGAAATCATTGAATTGGTTAGCCATAACGGTGGTGAGGTGGTATTTGTACCCACTGAACAAATGGATGAAAAGGAGCCGATTGCGTTGATTACTCGTTACTAGTCGTCGAATCGTTTACAATGAAGGGTACGACAATGGTCTTACCCTTTTTTTATTGAGTAAAATAGATGAATAATACGCATTTGGTCGCTCAATGGCTACAGCGACAGATTAAAGATAGTTCAGCAGTTGGGTTAATGCTGGGTTTTTTTTGTCTATATGTGTCCTATGTACCAATGTTGTTGCCACGGGTCTGGTGGTTGCAGGCAATCAGTGGTGGCATTAACGCTATCGTTGGTTATGCGTTTGGAATGCTGTTGGGTCTTATAGGGTATTGGTTACAGCGTTTATTAAAAAACTCCAATCATCAAGCAGCTATCAACCACCTAAATATCTTACCAATAATGACGATGGTATTAGGATTTTTAGGTGCGATTGGTTTTGCTTTTTATCATTACCAGATTACTGCCAAGATTGCCCAACAGGTCCAGATAACACCGCCGTCATTGCTTAATGTCAGCGGGGCTATGCTCTTAAGTCTATTGCTTTGGGGGTTGGTCGTGTTTATCGCTCGCTTGATAAAGCAATTGGTGTTGATGGGGGTAGAACGTGGCTTTCCACAGTTTTCTACTACCACAAAAATGAGTATGAAGGCAGGGGCTTTTTTACTACTGATTGTCGGATTGGTTACGTTAAGTCGAGATTATATCTGGCACAAAGTTGTCGAGAAAGTCGCCTATAGTGCCATGCAGCTTGATACCTCTAAACCCGATACCCTATCAGCCCCATTCTCACGGTATAAATCAGGGTTTGATAGTGGGCAAACGGGGCATAGTAATAAAGAAAAACCTGCCCAACAGTGGCAGGAGTTGGGGCATTTTGGACAACGCTTTGTCTCGCTTGGGGCGTCGCAGAAGGATATTAGCTTGCTGACAGGATTGCCTGCCAAAGAGCCGATTCGGGTATTCGTTGGTTTGAATCGTCAAGAACCTGATAAAGCGTTGTTAGAAAAAATGGTGCAGACCGCCCTTGATGAGATGGATAGAACGCAGGCGTTTACCCGCCGCTATATCGTGATACAAGGGGCTACAGGACGGGGCTGGATTGAAGAGTACAGCAGTCAGGCGGTTGAGTATTTGACCCAAGGCGATGTGGCAACGGTGGCGATTCAATACTCGTATTTACCCAGTCAATTTTCGTTTTTGTTGAATGGTGAGCTTGCCACGTTTGCCAATAGCGAGTTGATAAATGCCGTCAAACAACGTCTTGAGCAAATGCCGATTGATAAACGCCCTAAACTATTGCTTGCAGGAGAGTCGTTAGGGGCGTATGCCAGTCAATCGCTTTTTAACAATTATGATGATATCATTAATCGTATTGATGGGGCGGTGTGGGTGGGAACGCCAAGATTTAGCCCACTATGGCAACAACTGGTGGCGAATCGGAATAAAGGTTCGACAGAAGCCTTGCCTATTATTCACAGCGGACAACATGTGCGATTTATGGATAATCCTGCCTCATTAAAACAACTGACAAATGATTGGCAGTCACCACGAATTGTATTTTTGCAGTATGCGACAGACCCTATCGTGTGGTGGTCGTCCAAGATGCTATGGCAAGCACCTGACTGGATGGCAGAACCCAAGGGTCGAGGGGTTAGTCATTTACCTAGATGGTTGCCTGTGTTAAGTTTTTGGGAATTATCTCTGGATATGCCAGCGTCTAACCAAACGCCTGCAGGATTTGGTCATATTTATGAAGATGACATCGTGTATGCGTGGGCGGCGGTACTCGATAATTCACAAGTTGACCCTAAGCAAGTGGCAGAAAGAATTGAACAGCGAATAGTATTCACAAAAGAGAATAAATAGCTATTTTTATATTAGGAGGGTCTATGAGTAATTTTCAGCAAACGCTTAAGCGGTTTTTTGCGATGGATGCAGCGGCTGGTATTGTTTTAGCCATCGCTGCACTACTGGCAATGATTGTTGCCAATTCGCCATTGCAAGAAAGCTATGAGCATTTATTGCA
Source organism: Moraxella tetraodonis (assembly GCF_022359095.1). Lineage (NCBI taxonomy): Bacteria > Pseudomonadati > Pseudomonadota > Gammaproteobacteria > Moraxellales > Moraxellaceae > Moraxella > Moraxella tetraodonis. The sequence continues at coordinate 39,040 of NZ_JACSYB010000005.1, forward strand.
TTTTCCGATTGCGATAAATTTTGGTGATTTCGTGGTGAAACACCATTTGCTTCATTGGATTAATGATGGGTTAATGGCAGTGTTTTTCTTTTTAGTGGGGCTTGAGCTTAAACGTGAAATGATGGTAGGGGAATTGTCCAACCCACGCAACATCATTTTACCTGCACTCGCTGCCATGGGCGGCATGGTGTTTCCTGCCTTAATTTATTTGATGTTTAACTACCAAAACCCTGATTTTGCTAAGGGTTGGGCGATTCCTGCGGCCACGGATATCGCCTTTGCGTTGGGGGTATTAACCTTACTGGGTAGCCGAGTGCCGCTGTCGCTTAAAGTGTTTTTAACCTCAATTGCGATTTTCGATGATATTGGGGCGATTTTAATCATTGCTTTGTTTTATTCCAGTGGGTTAAACCTAGCCGCCTTAGGGGTTGCCGCTTTAACGCTTGCAGTATTGTTTATCATGAATCGTTTTAATGTCACTCGTATTTCTGCGTATGTCATTATTGGATTGGTGTTATGGGTGGCGATGCTTGAATCGGGTATTCATGCCACGATTGCTGGGGTATTGCTGGCGATATTTATCCCAATGACTGATTCGGCAAACCCTAAAATCTCACCGTTAAAAGAACTTGAGCATGATTTGCATCATACAGTGAGCTTTTTGATTTTGCCCGTATTTGCCTTTGCCAATGCAGGGATCCATTTTGGGGGAGCGGAAGGAGGCTTTATGGCGTCACTCACCCACCCTGTGTCATTGGGCATTATCATGGGATTGCTAGTCGGTAAAATACTGGGTGTGATGTTATTTAGTTGGCTTGGGGTTAAGCTAAAGCTCGCCAATCTGCCACAAGGCATGAACTGGGGTCAAGTAGTTGGTGTCGCTGCCCTATGTGGCATTGGATTTACCATGAGTTTATTTATCGGGAGCTTGGCGTTCGCAGGATTGGAGATTAAACCGTTTGATGAGCGATTAGGGATTGTCATGGGTTCAGTTTTAGCAGGCATTATCGGTTATTTTTATCTGAATAAGACATTGCCAAAACAAGCCTAGCCTTTAACTATCCTATACCTAAAATGCGTTTTTATCATTGATAGCGGTAAAAACGCATTTTTTAATTAAATAGCAAAGTGAGTTTTTTATGTTGATTGCGATTGTGGCATTTTTAGTGGGGCTAGCTATACTGGTGTGGAGTGCCAACGTGTTTATTGATGGGGCAACGGATTTGGCCGTTTCTCTTAAGCTACCTAGTTTTTTAATCGGTGTGGTGATTATTGGGGCAGGTACATCGGCACCCGAGTTTGTAGTTGCTATTTTATCCGCCTTATCGGGGACACCAAGCTTAGCAGTAGGCAGTGCTTTTGGCTCAAATATTGCCAATATTGCATTGATTCTGGGGGCAACTGCTTTAGTGGCTCCCATTGTGGTACGACGTGGTATTGTTCGTTTTGATATGCTGATGCTACTGATTGCAACAGCATTGCCTATGATATTGTTATTTGATGGTTCGTTATCTAAGATGGATGCTTGGATACTGTTGGCGGGACTCATCGCTATTATGGGCGTTCAGATTATCGGTAGTCTTAACGCTCCTCAACCTAAAGAAAATATTAGTCATGAAAAGAAAAGTATTGTTAAACCTCTTCTAATGCTGTTAGGTGGCTTATTTCTCTTAGTTATCAGTTCAAGGGCAATCGTTTGGGGTGCAGTAAAACTCTCAACACTGTGGGGAATGAGTGAGTTTATTATTGGGTTAACGATTGTTTCGATTGGCACGTCTCTGCCTGAGCTAGTATCGTCGATTGTGGCTGCCCGCCGTGGTGAAACTGACATGGTCATCGGTAATATTATTGGCTCGAATACATTCAATATGCTAGGCGTTATGGGAGTGGCAGCGGTCATTGCACCATTTAGCATTGAGCCTAGTGAAATTATTCGAGATATGTGGGTATTGGGCATAGCCACAGGGTTGTTGTTTGTATTATCAGTTTGGGTGGTGGTGAAAAAACCCCAGTCGGCTTATTTGCACAAAGGCAGTGGCATACTTTTTTTATCGGTGTATATCGGTTATCTATGGATACTGCTACAAGGTGAATCCTTTTAAAGGGTTAATTAAAATAAATCATAGGCAATATCACAGTAAAGGGGGAAAATATTGATCGATTTTATGGAAATTTTCAAAAGATAATAACATCTAAAAAACGTCGGTTTTTTAGACATTTTATTTCGGGGTAAATTTACCCCATTTGTAAGCATCCGACCATCCCATCTACCACCATTCTAAAAAATACGAGATAGTGCCCACTAAAAAATGAAGTGGGCACTAGAATGGCACAAATAGACATAACCAAACCGAAGCGACGAACGTACAGCAAAGAGCTCAAAGCCTATCTCGTAGAACAAGCCTTAACAGGCGAACGCTCGATAGCGAGGCTAGCTCAAGGTCATGGCATTAACCCAAACTTATTGCAGAAATGGATAAAAGCTGCCAGAGACGAGAAAATCGCAGCAACTCAACCATTAGCCAACCCAAACTTCGATATTAACCTCATTGAACATGAGCCTGTCTTTCTGCCTATCACCCTGCAATCTAGAAGCCATCACGAACAAACACCACAAGCAACTGCCTTAGCTCAAACCATCACAGGCGTAGAACTACAAATTCCCAGCCATAACGGGACGCCCATAAAACTCACCATCGACTAAATTGACAATTACAGCCTTATTGAATTACTGCGGGGGCTACAATGAACCCCCTTATCAACCCCCAACAAATTTGGCTATCCACCACTCCCATGGACATGCGAAGTGGCAGTAATAAACTACTCGCCTTCATCCTACAGCACCACCCAGGCATCCGCCCAAACTGTGCCTACCTATTTTACAACAAAGCAGGCACCCGGCTAAAAATACTCATCCATGACGGCCTGGGCATATGGCTATGCACCCGAGCACTGGATGATGGCAAATTTCACGGACTTGGCGAACGTCTCATGCGACATCACAGCCTAACCAACCCAACCACAGGACTTACCATTAGTCATGAGCAATTTAACGCCTTGGTTAGTGGACTGTCTTGGCATAACCTAGGCAAAGATATACTCACCCCGCTTACCTGACTTTAGCATAAAGCCGCTAAATCTCAACTATCACCGCCTATTTACTGACAATGCAGAGCGGTTATGGCAAACTCATACCATGACCACCGCCCACCCATCCGACCCAACTGCGCCAAGCTATGCTGATTTATTAGCCCAAAACGCTCGGCTTCAACAGCAGCTTGACGCACAAAAACAACATTACCAACAGCAAGCAGCGCAACTCAAACAGCAATACCAACAACAAATGGACGCTCAAAGGCAGCAATACGAAGCTAAGCTTGCTCGCATTAACCAAGAGCTCACTGACGCCATCACCAAACAGCAACGTCTTATCCATCGGCTGTTTGGGCAAAAAAGCGAAGGCTTAACCCCCAAACAAGACCACCTAAACAAAGAAACCGCCCTAGAAGACCTAGCCTTGCTTGAACAAGCCCATGACAACTTCTTAGCCAATCTTAGCGATGACGAGCGAGCCAAACTGGTTGCTAGCAAGCCGATTGATACGCAAGAAAAAGGCACACAATCAGAAACACCAACCAAACCCAAACGACAAAAACGCCTCGTTATCCCTGACAACCTCGACATTCACACCATCATCCACGAACCACCGTCAACCACCTGTGAATGTGGCTGTCAAATGACGCAAATTGGTCAAGATGTTCAAGACAAACTCGGCTTTAAGCCAAAGCAGTTTTACCGAGAGCGTCATGTTTATCCTAAATACATTTGCCGTAACGCTGAGTGTAACCGTGAAAAGCTGGTTCAAGCCAAAACCGACGCCCAAATCATCGATAAAAGCATTGCCACGCCTGCGCTACTGGCTCATGTGCTTATCAGTAAATACGCTGACCATTTACCCCTGTATCGCCAAAGCCTGATTTATCACCGTAGCGGGGTGTATTTATCTGATTCAACCTTGGCAGATTGGGTGGGACGTTGTGGGGTACAGCTTGGGTTTTTAGTTAATCGCTTACGCCAGATGATACTTACCCAACCGATTCTGCATGCCGATGAAACCCCAATAAAGGTGTTAAATGGCTATGGGGTAAAAGACGTGAAAGGCAAACTAAAGCAAGGCTATGTGTGGGCGTATGTGACCCCAAAGCACAGCCCAATCAAAGCGGTGGTGTATGATTTTGCCCAAGGTCGGGGTAGTGAGTATCCCAATGCTTTTCTGCAGGGCTTTAAGGGCAAGCTTGTTTGCGACGGCTATAACGGCTATAAGCCATTATTTGGGCGAGGGGTGATTGAAGTGGGTTGTATGGCCCATGCTAGGCGTAAGTTTCATGAGCTTCATGTGACAGGGCAGAGTCTTATTAGCATTGAGGCATTAGAACTGTTTCAAACCCTGTATGCCGTTGAACGGGAGATTGATGAGCGGTTTGAGAAAAACCAAACCCCACTGCCCAGAGATGCTCAAATAGTTAGGCAAGTCAGGCAAGAGAAGGCAAAACCAGTTGCGGATAAACTTTATGCGTGGTTACAACAGAAACGCTTAGGCACGACTAAGAATGCCAGTATTACTAAGGCAATTGAGTATTGTTTGAAACGCTGGACGGCGTTAACTCACTATTTGGATGATGGCAATTTGCCGATTGATAATAATTGGGCAGAGAATCAGATGCGCCCTTGGGCTCTCGGGCGTAAGAATTGGTTGTTCGCAGGGTCGCTTGAGAGCGGTCAGCGGGCGGCTAGTATTATGTCGCTTATCCAGTCAGCTAGATTGAATGGTCTTGACCCGTATGCGTATTTGGCAGATGTGTTGAGTCGTCTGCCGACGCATCCTGATAGCCAGATTGATGAGCTGCTACCACATGTCTGGATACCACCTCAATAGGGGTATGGTCGGGGGCTTACCCCCATTTTTTTAGCCTATTTTTGTATATTAACTTGTCAATAAAACACCATATAATAAAACCTTAATTTTAGCTTTATAGAAAAAATATTCGCAGACAAATTTTTAAAATAAAGATATTTGTGAAAATCGGCTACGCCCGCACATCGACTCTCGACAAAGATTTTGATCTACATCCCTGCTAACTTGTATTTTCTAGCGTTGGAATAATTTTTTCATTTTTTTAAGTGTAGCCAATTCAGGCATTACTTCGTCTGACTTCTCATATTCTTTGATTAATGTTTGAACCTTAGAATTAAGCGTTTCATAAGTCTGCGAATCTGGTTTAAAACCTGCATTTAATAGCCATTCCAGTCGGTTAATTTTTTTATTATCAAGCCATAACTCAATACGTTTAATAGCGTCTTCCATATTAAGATTACTGGAGTCTTTCCAATAATTAGACACAAAATCAAACCCTTCTTCTGACAAATTATCCCGAGTATAACTGAAATATGGATTCAGATATTGAGCTAATTTAGTGTGTCTATCCATGACATAGTCGTGATTATTCATAATAGTTTGCCAAACAATAAATTGCTCTTTATCTTCGTTCTCAAGCATTTTGCCAAACCAGTAATAAAACGCATCACTAAATTTATGGTCAAGTTTTACAGGGTTTTTTATTAACTTTAATAACTCTTTTTGGCCATCTAGGTTTTTAATCCATGTTTCTTTTGTTATTTTTGAGATTATATAAATTACTCTATCTCTATTAGTTTCATCACCCTGTTGTAAAATCAGGAGCATAACTGGACTGAATTGGACAGGACTACTTTCAAAATCATCTTGGACTGTTGGATTTATTGGTGAATGAATTAGAACTTTATTCACAAAATTATGAATCTCATCCTCATCTTTCATATCTTTGGTATAAGAATTTAAATAATATATCGCTTGTGATTTCTGATCAAACAAAGCCGCCTCTGATTTTTTTAATAATATTTCTAAAGCCTGCTTATTAGTTAAATCTTGAGCTAGGATAGCTATCAAGAATAAGGCATTATACTTTTTCAAGAAAGTCATTGTTTTATTAATGTTTTCTTCAGACGCTGTACTCCAGAAGGTTTTATTTTCTGTTTTAACGTTTGCTGTATGTTTTTGTAATTCTGATTTAAATATTAAAGCAGTCAAAAAGTTAAGCGAAGGTACTTGCTCGATATCTTCATTTTGTAATACCTGATTATAATATGGATTTTCTTTAAGTATCTTCTGAACTTCCAAGAAATTAAATTTTACGAGCAGTGCAAAAGTTAGCTCATACACCAAATCATTATTACGCTCCCTACTATTTACATCTTTTTGGAAGAATTTTTGTAACTCGGTATTAGCAGATGCCCAATAGCTCACTTCTTCCAAATATGGCAAAGAGTTGATTAGTAATTGAAGTCCTTCTTTATCTAAAGCATTCGGATTAGAAAATATTTCTGTTATCCATTTTTGGAATGCTTCTTTACTAGGTAAAAATTCTTTAAAGATTGTAGTAAACTTTTGTTGTAAAGAAAGCCACTTACTCCATTCATTCTTATCTTCAAAAACGAAATAATTACTAACTTTAAAATTTAAGGAATTTTTGGCCAAATCTATTAACCCTCTATATTCACGCATAGGGTCATTATTTTTTATATTATCAAGATTACCCAAAAATTGTTTTGATAAAGCTCTCAAAGAATTATTAAGCCAATTGAACTGTTGATTATCACCTAAAGAACTTATCATCAACGCTAATGTATCACTGTAGTGAAACTCATCATTTAGAACCCATTCATCAGTTTTAATCTCACGCCATTTTAACAATAGAGTTTGATTGAAATTTTGAAGCTTGCCAGGGTTTCCTTCTAATTCTCTATTAATATAATTAGTTAAATCAACAATCGCCCGTGACTTGAAATCACTATTGTTGTCGATAAATTCTCTAAAATTATTTTCCCAAGTTAACCAAAAAACCTGCTTGTGAGCCTCTATCAAGGATTTTATGGTTGAGTCTTTTGCTTCTTGTATTGCTAATTTGATGCTATCTTTCAATAAAAGCTCAGTTCCAACTTCTTTTCTGACACCAAATAATTGTCCTGCTAATTCATAAGTGGTTTCTACATCATCTACTAAAAGCTTTGCTTGTTCGTTTTCTAGCAAAAACTGTTTGATTTTCTGTTCATCATATTGCAGTCTTAAATATGAATATACTGCAATAGATTTAGGTGTGAATGCACCCTGCCATTTAAAGCCATTAATGGCAACCTGATTAATCCAAGCTCGTATGTTTCTCGGTGTTGGTGTCAAGTTTTTATTCGAAATGATTCTACTATATTCGGCTAATATGCTATTTTTATCATTCTCTCCCCATCCTATTAAAGCTTTTTCCATAGCATTTTGGCAGTAGCTCAACCAACCTGACATAATAGGTTGGGGAATTTCTACTCTGACTTGAAAGCATTTATCCAGGAATGAAATCGCAGACTCACTATCCTCATTTTCTTTATCCCAAATAGAGGCAAATCCTTTCTTATCGTAAGGGACGATAAATTGGACTATATGCTTTACTACGTTTGGTTGATCTGATAATGAACGTGATTGAAAAAATGTTTGTAATGTTGACCATACACTTTTAGCTTGTTCAGGATCAACACGGTCAAGATTATCTATCACAATAATGATATGTTTAATACCATATTCAGTCTTAGCACTGTTAATAATTCTTTCAAATAATTGTTGAAACTCAATAGAGGTTTTTTCGCCTTGTTCATTGATGTCTTGGCGAATAGTTTCTGTAGATTCTTTGGTGAAAAAATCCCAATTCTTTTTCCTAATAGATTTAGTTGAATTTTGTTCAATAATAATTTCATCACCCCAAATCATCCAATACAGAAGTACAAGTAATGGAGCAGAAATGAGTAAAGAACCTATAATTAAGACTGAAAGATGACTCTCCCAATATTTTAAAATTGCCGTACCTAATGGAATTAGAAAAGCTGAAAAAGCTAAGTATTTTCCTAATGGCGATACTGTTTTATGAGCAGTGATGTCAATTGTTTTGACTTTTCCTAAAATTTCTTTATGTATTTTGTCTAGGCCAGGTTTTATTTCTTGATTTTTAGATTTTAAGTCTTGAATTAAAGATTCTAAAAAAATCTTTCTCAAAGGATCATCTTTGTGAGCCCAAGTATCAAACATAAAAAATAAGACATCTTTGTTATCTTGCATGACCTTATTTTTAAACATGTTGATAACAGTTGATTTTCCAGAACCCCAAACACCTTCTAATCCGATAGTAATATCCATATTCTGAGATTTTTTTACGACTTCATACAACACATCCGCACTTTTTTCATGTGTCTTATGTTCAAATAAGTCTCTATCAGATACGGTATCTGATAATATTTCAAAAGAATAGTTATTGTTATTATTCGACATTCATAGTACCTACGGTTTAATCTTTTGTAATCTAGCCAAAAGTTTATTCGCTTCCTCTATATGTAAGCGTTTTATCTTCTGGACTCTGCCCATTGTGGTATTAAAAAGTTTTTCATACTCTGACGATGATTTGGACTTCGAGAAATGTATCTCACATTCGTGAACTGCTGCTCGAATTGCACTTCGTTCTTTTTTATCAAAGGTTGGTTTGTTAGTTACAACATTCACCCGATGAACCTTTTGTGAAGAGCCTTTGGGCATAATATGATGTTTTTTTCGATTTGGCTTAACGCCACAGCTCTGTAACATCCCATAAGTTTTTGCTATTACCTCAGTTTTATGCTCAGAGGTAATAACTTTCGGACTAGAGATTGTAATATCATCAACAAAACGAGAATAAGTAAAACCTTGACTTGTCAAGGTATCAACAAGCAACTGCTCTCTATTCCAAAAAATTAAATTACACAAATAACCACTGGTTTTAGCCCCTTGCACTAAAAAGCCTTGATAAGTGACCAAGTTTGTTAAACACTCACAAACCACGGGAGCAAATTTAAAAAAACGGCTCCACACTTGATAAATGATAGTACGACTAACACTTGAGAAAAAATTGGTGATATCTTCGCTAATCACCACCTGCTTTGCTGTGTGCATAGCCGTATTCGATAGATAGTCTCTATGTGGTACCCCGCCTTGTATATAATCAGGGTAATCAATAATTCTAAGGAAATTTTTAACAATTTTGGCATGAATGGTTTTTAATCTATCTCTAACGTCGTAGGTATCTCTATATGAGCCGTCAGCCTTTTGAATTGACTTTACCTTAAAATAAAAGTTATTGGCATTTTGACTCAAAAAGTCTAGCTCGGCTACTGTGGTATCAAGTACGATAGCCAATTTCTCTAAACTTGCTATCGGTCTATGTGGATAGGCAAATTCAGCCATCTTGGCTGTCCATCAATGATAGTGCCAATGATGACAATTGGTCAGTCAATTCTTTGCTCAGTTCTGTTTTATCAGAAGCTAGAAATACAAGAATACTAAGAGGAATATTTAATGCATTGCTAAGTTTTTCTACGGTAGAAAGGCTAGGATCTCGTTTACCCTGTTCGAGGAGTGATAGATAAGAAATAGAGATATCTGCATCTTTTGAAAGCTCTGTCCTTGTTAAACCTTTTTGCGTTCTACAAAGTTTAATCGCTTTACCAATATTCATAACAGCTACCAATTATAGTGAAATTTGGGAAATTGAATAAAAGTAACCTGCTGTCATAGGTAGAGCGGTTTAGACTACATAGGCAAGTTACTAATAATTCGTTCGATACATGGAACAAAATTTAGCATCTGACCGAAAATCCTTAGAATCTCTAATGAACTAACTGCTTTTTGCTGTTGTTCACAGTCCTCTAAGTCTTTAATTGCCTGTTTAAACCACTCACGATGACTGTCATCCATAGCATCATGTGTTTCTATCTGCAACGCTTTTAGGGTTTCGATAGCCTTCTTCAAATTAACGTGTGAGTAACACATAGGAATTATCCTCTACAATCGGTGCGAGATTGCACCAGTTGTCAAAACAATGTCGAACCGAATTGAAATGCTATGGATAACGCAGGTTACTCTACCTTTTTGTTTACCAGTTGTATTAGCCCTAATGAAAGGGGCCAAGATTGCTTCGCACTGGTCGCTGAGGTGTGAGCCCCAACTCAGATTACAATAAAAACTGTAATCGATATCTAAAAGATACCACGTTACTCGTTCAACTGAGGATTGTTCTTTTTGAAGAAACATCAGGATGGTTCATCCTGTCATGAAAATATTATAATAATTAACTTTTAAAATAGCAATTATATTTTGACTGATAGTCAAAATATAATTGCTATAGTGATAAAAAATTTGCTTATTGTTGATAGTAACCAGTATTACTTGATGATTGAAAGCTAAAATAATAAACAACATTATGTGTCGTTTATTATTTCTAATAGCTATACAAATGAAACAATATTGATTATTTTAATGATATTTCAAAGTTTCTTATGACCTGAAATTAGGGAGTAAATCTATGATGCTGTCTCAGCTTCATTTCATTCCAGTAGCATCAACTAGCGTTAGTCCTGTTATTAGACTTAATTCATTCCATAACAACCCTGTTCGTAAGAAATCCAGGCGTTATATGGAAAATAAGGTTATTCCTTTAATTAATGAATTTTATGACAATTTTTATTCATATCGGAATCTATCTTGGAAAGATGCGATACTTATCATTCTATTTTTTATATTCATGGCGGGTGCGGTTTTTGCTACTTTTAAGTTTCATAATTCTTCATCACAATTGAATAATATTTTGCTTTTTATGTGTTATATGCCAGTAATAATTTTGCATCCTATGATTTTAAATCGACATGAGAAAAATATTGCAGAAAGATACAATAGGTGTTATCAAACAAATTTCTATAGTATCACTGAAGCTCAAGAAGATTGGTTAGAACGTAAATTTGGAGAAAACTAAGGTACTCCCCAATGTCTAGACCAAATAATCACAAAATTAAGATAGAATTGGGTTGATAAAGCACAGTATTATCCGAACTATTGTTCAAATAAACCTGTGCAGGGGTATGGTACTCA
>NZ_JACSYB010000006.1:0-34494 GCF_022359095.1 Moraxella tetraodonis
CACGTTTGCAATCTCGAAGAGTTGCAAAGGGTACTAGTGGGGGTATTGGGGGTGAAACCCCTAATCAAGCAATGATGATATGACACGATAGTGGCTTTATCATCTGTGCTTGCTTTAAAAATAGAAAGAATTATTAGTAGTTTTAAGTCTATCATAGCTTAAATAGTTGGTAAAGATGATGATTGCTGAGTAATTTTAGCCATGCTAAGATAAGACAATAGTATTGTATTTATAGAAGGATAATGGCGATGGAAAAATATTTAAAGAAGAGTGCTAAACAGTTAAAGCAAGAAATGCTTGAGATGACCCAAGCATTAGAAAAAATTCGACAAGAAAAGATTCAAGTTTATGGTGAGATTTTTTTAGATATTGTTGAAGGTATTGATGATGTTAAACGAGCGGAGGCTTATTTTAAAATTTTAGATGCCAATGCGTCCAAAGCTCAAAAGAAAATATTGTGTGATGATATTGATGATTTAAAAAAATTGGCAGGGATTGAAGATAAGCCATCTGTAAAAAATTCTTTTAGTAATATTCCCATTGAGACAAATACTCATTCTACTTCTTTAAGCAATGTTAGTGATTATGCTGAGAAGGCAAACGAATCATTGGGTAATCATGATAATAATATGAGTGGAAACTCTTAATTGTTTTTAGTGGGATGCTTAGCATTCAAACTTATAAATAGATGGCAGTGATTTTTGTAGTTAATTATCCATAAAGGCTTTGTCCTAGATGATTATTTCTGGTTAGCTATCAATGAGAAAAAAATACTTAATGGGACAATTAGTTATTGAGATATTTTAGAAATGATGATGCGTCAAGGGTTGATTCATCCAATCGATAAATCTATTTGAGTTCTTAACAGAAACGAATGAAAATACAAATTTTAAGCCCTTGCTACCTATATAACAGCTTAGTTTGATTGAGCAAATAACTAGGTCGTTGCATGGTTTAGTATGTGATATTTTAGTGAAATCTAGCTTTTTGGTGATTTATTTGGTCAAGAATTTTATTAAAAATTCGACTCGACTTTCATCACTGCCGTTGCCTTTGTAGCCATATGCTTTGTCGATAACTTTATCAAGGTCGGCATGGGCTTTGGTGAGTTTAGGATAAGGGTCAATGAGATAGCGGTTATATAGTTGTGCCAAAGTCGGCTTTGAGTCAGCTTGGCGGTATTCGTCTCGAATATCTAAAATTTTTTGTCCTGCTTGGCTAATCGCTTGGCGTGATTCGGTTGCTTGTTTGCTGTCACCATTGGTGGTAAATGGATAAGGAAAATTGTTATAGACGATAGTGTTTGAATAGCTGTAATCGCTTTTCATGCGACCTGCTGTTAGTCTCATAAATGCGTTGTGCATGCTACTAGATAAAATCCCAAAATGGTAAAGACTAGCATTAGGTATCATATAGAGTTTATCGCCTGCGATAACGTCTTTCAAAAAACCAATAGGAATAAATTTTCGGTTTTCAGACGATACTCTTGGTAAACCAATATAGGGTTTATCTGTATGACGAATTTCATCAAATAAATGCGGGGTTTCGGCTTTTTTGACAGTTGCCATCTTGCTACTAGCAAGTCTAGTTGCTTTTACATTGGCAATTCGTTCGGCGACCTGTGGCATTTTGGCTAGGTCTTTATTAAGTTTGATTGGGTCACAACCATGAAACCACAAACACCAACGACCAATGTCGTTTAAAAATTCGTTGCCCATCATAAAGGGTTTGATATATTTTTCGGCTAGCGGCTCAGTAGCAATCAATGCTTGGCGTTCTTCGTCAGATAGTAACAAGTATCCTGCATCTGTAGGTTGGTTGCCTCTCATCATCTCTAGTTCGTTTGAGACTTGTTTTTTAGCTCTATCAAAAAATACGTTTGCTCCATTCATCAAATAGCCATTGATGTTTTTTACTTTATTGGGGATTGGTTCTCCTGTGATGTCATCATAGCTAAAGAGAATTTTATCCGCTCGCTCGTTTAAGCTATAACCAACAATGACACAATGAACGGCTGCTACGCCTTTGCCTTCATTCGACCATTTGAAAGTTTGATGAGCAAAATTGATAACCCCCTTGCATTCGTCAAGCAAATAACGCCATAAGATAGCCACTTGTTCACCCTGCGTGATGGAATTGGTCGAGACAAAAGCGGTTTCAATGTGGTGATTAGGTTTACTGACGGCTTGCATAAAGTGCATGGCTTTAACATACCAACAAGAGACATAATCAAAAGTTTTATATCCCTTGATATGCTTTGCCACACTTTCCACATCTTGCTTTTGTTCTTTCGTTTGATAAGCATAACCAATAAACGGTGGATTGCCCATGATGTAGTCACAGTCATCGGGGCTAACCACACTTGACCAGTCGATTTGTAGAGCATTGCCTTCGACAATATGAGGACTATACACAATCGGGGTGGTAGGACGAGTTGTACCAAACCGCTGGGCGGTTGCTTCATTGAGCTGATGGTCAGTAATCCATAAAGCAACTCGTGCGATATGGGCAGCGTGTGGCTCAATCTCGATACCGTAGAATTGCTCGACCGTGACTTGGCACATGGTGCTGATGTCGAGTAACCCACGTTGGTCACCATAGATTTGGGCAATAAGCTGATTTTCTAATAAGCGTAATTCACGATAGGCAATAATCAAAAAGTTACCACAGCCACACGCAGGGTCAAAAAATTTGAGCTTAGAGAGCTTTTCGTAGAGTTTGATGGCTCGAGGTTTGTTGGTGGTACATTTACTAAATTCGTCTCGTAGCTCGTTTAAAAACAGCGAATTGATAACTTTGAGAATGTTTTTCTCACTAGTGTAATGAGCTCCGAACTCTCGGCGGGTGTCCTTACGGCTTTCATCACTACCCGTTTCGCCAACGTCTAGGACGCTTTGGAACATTGAACCAAAGATAGCAGGGCTAATTTCGCTCCAGTCGAGCTGATTGCATGCCATGACGAGTTGGTAGAGGTTGGCATCAAAATAAGGAATAGGCACGCTGTGAGCGAATAGGTTGCCGTTAATGTAGGCAAAGCTGGCATAGTCTTCAGGCAATCGACTAGAGCGTTTCTCGGTATTAAGTGTTTCAAACAAGGTGGCAAAGATTTGGTGAAGGTTACTGCCATCGGGTAACGCTTGACGCTCTAACAACGCTTGCAGTAGGTGTTTTTTACCAAAAATGCCTGTATCGTCCGCAAAAAAGCAGAAAATCAGCCGTGTTAAAAATAATGCTAAATCATCAGGATTGACCCCATCTTCGATAAAAGCTTGATGTAGTCTAGCGATGTTTTCAGTGGCTTGGCGGTTAATCGGGTTTTCTTCGATGATGTCGCTTGGTTGACTATCAGGTGATAGGAAACTGAGCCATTCTGCATTACGGGGTAATTCATCCAAGGAGCATTGATAAGTTTTGATGCCTAGGGGGTTGGCAATATCGTATAGCCACAGCTCGTCAAAGTTGGATAGGACGATATAGCGAGGTTTTTCGTTGGCGTTAAGCTTGTCATAGTAACCGCTGACTTGGGTATAGGCTTTGTTTAAGTCGACACCACGGCTTTTTTGTTCAATCATGACTAGCTTTGGAATGAAGGCATCAACGTATTTTTGTCCTTTGCCATCTTTTAAACGATGTTCAAAAGCTTTGAGTTGGGTTTGTCCTGATACACCGTAAGCATTGAATACTTGTGTCCAAAAATTCTGTGATTGACCTCTTTCATAGCCTTCAGCATTTTTATAATCGTGAATAACTTTTTGTAGTTGGTTGCGGATATGATTGAAGTCTAAACTCATGAAACTCTCAAAAAAATAGTAGTAATCGGATATATGGCAGATTTTAGGCTGCTAGATGCTCATAGGATGCGATTTAAGCGATTTTAAGTTTTAAATAGTAATCTCTACTAGAAGTCATACAAGGCTTCTCTAAACTCTTCCTATGTGAATATAAATTATAAATACTAATGCTCATGAACTCTATTTGAATAAATAATCAAAATAAGTTGTAGTATAAAGGATTTAAATAAAATTAGATTTATTGGATAAATAAAAACATCTTATTAAAAATTAATTTTAAACAATACGAGTTATATGTCACATATTGCATAACTAAAATTTCATCGAAAAATTTTCAAGTTATTTGCAATTAAGAACTTTCAACTCATCTAGAAATTTACAGTAATTTTTCAGTAAAAATTTTCAAAAAAACTCTTTTCTTTTTTTCTATATTTTCTATATTTTCTTTTTTTCTATCACCTTCAAAGCCTGTGATATAGCGGGATTTAGAAGTTTCATGAATACAACTACCCTGTTTCATGAATACAACTACCCTGTTTCATGAATACAACTACCCTGTTTCATGAATACAACTACCCTGTTTCATGAATACAACTACCCTGTAAAAAATAATAGTTTAACATTGTATTTATAAATATATAAAATTATAATGTATTTATAAAAACTTAATCGAATATTAGGAATAAAAATGGATAATTGGCACGTTATAAAAAGCAATACACTTATTGAGGCAAGCATAAATTTAACGATTGTTGAGGCTAGGATTCTTGATTTAGTTTTCTCAGATATCTCAAGTGTTCCAGAGATTGAGAAAGATGCTTACATTCAATTGGATGATATGAATGAGTTTAAGGTACATGTATCTGATTATATTAAAGCATATGAAAGTTGTGAATTAAATAACGCTTACAGCACGATGAAAGAAGCATCTGAGCGTCTTTTTACAAGGTATTTCAGTTATTACAAAGAAAGTGAACATTTTGAAGATGCGTTAGAATTTCATAAAACTCGATGGGTTTATGATATTGGTTATGCTGAGAATGAAGCATATATCACAGTAAAGCTCAATCCTATCGTTATTGGTATGGTGGGTAAATTAAAGACTTGTTTTACCCAATATAACATTACTCATAAAGCTGGTTTGAATGGTCAATATGCTTATAGATTATATGATATGTGTAAACAATGGGAAAATAAGAAATATGATACTGAAATCTCCCTTTTTAAGTTAAGAGAAAGATTTGGGCTTGAAAATGACCAATATAAAACTATGAGTAATTTTAAAAGAGTGGTACTTGAACCAGCAGTCAAACAAATTAATGAAAGTCCTGCTTCTGACATTATTGTAAAATATGAGCAGCAAAAAACAGGTAAAGTCATCACAGGATTTATATTCAAAGTAAAATCAAAGAAAAAGCCTATTGAAGGAAAAAGTAAGGATATTACTCCAAATAATGAGAAATTAAAAACATCATGGCAGAAAAATGGGCTAAGTGATAAGCAAATCGATAAGATTTCTATTTACGCTGAAGAGTTTACTACTGCTAATAGTAACTTTATGTCTCCTAATTTTAGGGGTAGCTTTACTGAATTGATTAATAGTTGGCGACCCATGCTTAAAGACCCTGAAAAAATAAAGGATTTTCATAAAGTTCAAGAACTCCTAGATCGACAACCAAGTTAACTAAAAATAGGGTAAAAATACATGTATTTTTACCCTATTTTTAGTTAAATGAAAATTTTTATTAAATTAAAAAATAATTTTTAACTTTCATCTGAAATAATAAATAGGTCGTTTGGCGTGCAGTCAAGCAACTTACATAACTTCTCAATCGAATCAAAATCAATACGAGTCGCTTCGTTATTATAGAGGCGATATAACGTAGAGCGGGCTAAGTCAATTTTCTTTTCAGCATCACTTACTCGCATTCCCTTCTGAGCAAATAAAACAGGCAAATTCAGCTTTATCATAAAATTCCTATATGTAGAAAAAAATTACTTGCAAGTAGAAAATAATTTAGTTAATATGTCCTATATATAGAAAATATTTTTCTTTAAGTAGAAAATATATATTTATATATAGGTAATTTAAAGAAGCTATTTTACCATATTTGAGAAATAGTCGTGACTTATATCAAGTCATAAGGGTAATAAACAATGCAACATAAGAGGAGTTCATTATGTTAGGTGTAAATGCAAAACAATTAACCAAGCTTTTAAAGGCTCAAAATGAAACAACCAAGCAATCAAATCAAATAGCTAATCAGCTAATTAAAGAGTTAGAAGTTCAAAATGGTTTTGGATTAGCTGGTTTTTTGGAGGTAGATACCAATTTTGATAATTTCACTGCTATGCGAGTTTGGACATACAGGCAAATCAAACAATTTTATGATGGTGATTTTCCACCTGATTATGATTTTTTGAAGCGAAAGCTGACTGATATAGTACCTGAATCAGTCTGAAACAAATTTATATTTCACTAGTTTAATACCTGTATTTTATATTTAAAATACAGGTATTTTTAATTTTTAGTATATTAAAAAATAATTTATTGTATATTCGTTATAATTGTTGTTTAAAATAAAAATTACGTTAGAATATATGTAAAATTGATAAAATAAGTATTGCGAGGTGCTGTATGGCGGTAATTTTTACCATAGCTAATAGAAAAGGTGGGGTCGGTAAAACAACGCTTGCAACTAATTTAGCAGTTGCATTAAGTAATAAAGGAAAAATGTTATTGGTAGATGCTGATGAACAACGTTCAGCACATCAATGGAACGAGCATCGACAAAATAAACTAGATGCTATTACTGTTCATGAAAAGTTACTTGATACGCTCGAACCCTTGAATGATAAGTATGATTTTATTTTAATTGACGTAGCAGGTCGAGATTCAGAAATTTTTCGAGAAGCCTTATTAGTTTCAGATAAGATTATCGTACCTACTCAAGCAAGTTTGCTTGACTTGGAGGTGATTCCTTATATTGCTGAAAAAGTCAAAGAGGCTCAGAAAAAAAATCCTTCGCTTAAAGCTGCTGTCGTCATTAATAAAGCTTCCGCAAATCCCAAAAATAATGAAGTTGCTCAAGCCCAAGAATACTTGTCAGACTATCCTATTCTAAAACTGGTTAAAACAGTGATTCATGACCGTAAGCAGTTTAGAGATGCGATAATTGAGAGTCGCTCGGTATCAGAAATGGGTAGTAGTAAAGCTAAAGACGAATTGAATGAGTTTTTGATTGAGGTGTTGTAAATGAGTGAGAATCGATTCAAACGAGCCCGTGAGCAAGTGGATTTTGTCCATGACATTAACTCTGATACACCAAAAACAGAGGTTGTAGAAAAGGTAATAACTCGTAATAAAAATGAAGTGGTAATTGAGCCAAATAATTTGACTGCCAAACAACGTTCTCGTACTAAACATGGTCGTAATATTTCTGTACCTCTATATGTGGAAGAACTTGAAATTATCGAGTCTGCTGTCGAAAAAGTATCTCTTCAACAAGAGATTTCGGTCAGCAATTTTATTCGTCAAACTTTGTTAAATCGTTGCCAAGATATTTTGGGGCAAGCAGAGTATGAGCGATTAAATACCTTAAAAAGAAATGTTGTGAAGAAATAGTACATGTAAGTAATATTATTTATTAAGTTATAATACATGTATTTTAAGATAATAAAATATTTTTTATAATTTTTTATATAGGTATTTTAAGTTTTATATACGTTTATTCTAATTTATATATATTTAATTACTATTAGTGGAGTTAATTAAAATGGATATTACAAAAAAACAATTCCCTATCGGCATCCAAAACTTTGCTGAACTTCGCCAAGGCAACTATTACTATGTTGATAAAACCGCCAAAATCATCGAATTGATTAATACCAGTAAATATATCTTTTTATCACGACCTAGACGTTTTGGAAAAAGTCTAACCATTGACACCATCGCCCAACTATTTGCAGGTAACAAAGAGCTTTTTACAGGGCTATATGCTGAACAGCAATGGCAATGGGATACTCAATATCCTGTATTACGCATCAGCTTTGGCGGTGGTGCATCAAGTGAAAACAATAAAGTCGGTGACGTAATCTCAGATACCTTGCAATTTCTTGAAGAGAAATGGGAAATCACCAATGTTAAAGCAACACATAGCGGACGTTTAAAAACTATCATTGAGCATTGTCATCAAGTAACAGGCAATAAAGTCGTTATCCTAGTCGATGAATACGATAAACCTATTCTTGACAACCTATCTGATTCCCCCAAAGCGATAAGCATCCGTAACGAACTACGAGACTTCTATGGCGTTATTAAAGACAGTGATGCTCATATTCACTTTGCCATGCTTACAGGCGTATCCAAATTTAGTAAAATCAACCTGTTTTCAGGCTTAAACAACCTATATGACGTTACCCTAGATGAACGATTCTCAGCTCTGTGTGGATATACCCAAACTGAACTTGAAAGCGTATTTGCCCCAGAATTAGAGCAGGTAGACCTTGAAGAACTGAAAAAATGGTATAACGGCTACAATTGGACAGGAGAAGCGGTTTATAATCCCTTTGATGTATTGCTATTCTTAAGCAATCCACAAAAACTGTATAAAAACTATTGGATAGAAACAGGTAATGCCACCTTCTTGATGGACAAGCTGTTAAATGAAAATACCCATATCCATCAACTTATCGGCAGACTCATTGATAGCCAAAACCTATCCCAATTTGAGATAAGCGACATTAGTATTATTGCCTTGCTGTTCCAAACAGGCTATCTCACCATAGATAAAATGATGTTAAAGCCTAGTGTTCGCTATACCCTAAAATTCCCTAATATTGAAGTCCAACAGAGCCTATCCGAATCACTACTGTTAAAATACATCGCACATGCTAAAGACGATATGCTACTCAAACAAAGCCAGCTTTATGAAGCAGTTCTTCAGCATGATCTTGATAACATTGAAAGCATCATCAAAGCATTTTTTAGTAGCATTCCCCATAATTGGCATAGAAACAACACCATTGCCAACTACGAAGGCTATTGGGCAAGTGTTTTCTACGCATTATTTGCTAGTCTAGGTTTTCAAACCATCACCGAAGATGCCACCAGTCTTGGCAACATCGACATGACCTTAATTGTCGATAAACACGTCTACATCTTTGAGTTTAAAGTGGTTGGTGGAGAAAATGAGCAATCACAAGGTACAGCTCTAGCTCAGATAAAAAATAAACAGTATGCTGATAAATATAAACTTCCTGAACGTATTATTCATCAGATTGGTATTGAGTTTAATAAAAATTCACATACCGTGGTATTTGATAGGGCAGGGGGGAGGAACTTAAGAGGATTTACTGTAAATTAACAATCTTATATTGCTTAGGCTATTGGATTTAGTTTTACAAATTATGTGTTTGAAACGGCTGATTAAAATCAGCTTAGGAATTTTAACATTATGAATAAAGTTCACCCCATTATCCGCTCTGAAATGTTAAAAACATTCCCCGATGTACAAAAGTTTATGCTTCAAAATAGCCCTGATGATATTATTGAGCAATGCCACCAAGGTTTTCTATTCTATTTTGATAGTTGGTTTGGGGGTTATAAAATTGAGAAACTTGAATATATAGAAAATGCCCAGTTTGCCATTATTGAACCGTCCTAGGATTGTCGGAGACCCAAAACTCTGAGACAATACCCTTATGAAAAGCAAACAATACAGGGCAGAAGTTAAGACACGAGCCGTCGAGTTACTTATCGAATCACAAAAAGATTATCCCTCATTGTGGGCGGCCATCCAAGCCATAGCACCCAAATTTGGGTGTACACCCGAAACCCTACGCACCTGGCATCAAAAGCACCTAGCTAAGCAAAATCCTGTGACCGTTAGCACTCAAAGCCAAGCCGCTCGTATTGCCGAGCTTGAGCGAGAGAACCGTGAACTTAAACAAGCCAACGAAATCATCCGCAAAGCCGCTGCTTTTTTCGACCAGGCGGAGCTCGGCCGCCCACACAAGTAATGATTAACTTCATTGATGACGAGAAAACACATTTCGGGGTCGAGTCAATCTGCAGAATACTGCCAATTGCCCCATCCACCTACTATCGCATCAAAGACGAACAAGCGAACCCAGAGAAGCAAAGTCGACGTAAACAAAGCGACAAACACCTCATGGCACAAATCAAACAGGTTTGGCAAGACAGTGGCTGTCGTTATGGTATCCGTAAAGTCTGGCATAAGCTTAAGCAAGATGGTATGCCCAAATTAAGTCGCTGCACGGTTCAACGCTTAATGAAACAGCTTGGCATACAAGGCGTATGGCGGGGTAAAGGCAAAATCACCACCAAACAGCGAGACGACCAAGACAAGCCAAATGACTTGGTGAAACGCCAATTTACTGCCGACGCACCGAATAAACTATGGGTGGCTGACTTTACCTATATCAAGACCAAAACAGGCTGGGTCTATACTGCCTTTGTCATTGATGTGTTTAAGCGAGTTATTGTGGGCTGGAAGGTATCAGCCCGTATGGATACCCAACTGGTACTCGATGCGTTAAATCAAGCCATTGATGCCAGAGATAGACCTAAGAATGTGATTCATCATAGCGATAAAGGTAGCCAGTATATATCGATTAAGTACGGTAAACGGCTTAAACAATCGGGACTTGCCGCATCGGTGGGTACAACTGGCGATTCTTATGACAATGCCCTAGCTGAAAGTGTAAATGGGCTGTACAAAACGGAGGTAATTGATTATTTGAAACAGACGTGGGAAGGTGTAAATGATGTTGCGCTAGCGACCCTTGATTGGGTACACTGGTACAACCATGAACGACTGCACTCCACTAATGGATATTTGTCGCCTATTATGGCTGAGAATATCTACTATCGTTCATTAAACCTGTCAGGCTATGCTGCCTGACTCAAGTAAACCTGTCTCCGATAAAACCAGGACGGTTCAATCTCGGGGGTAAGCTTGGTCTGGTGCTTTTTAACCAAGACAGGTTCAAATTCCCCATTGCGGTCACGAGGTGTTTCAAGCTCAAAGCTACCAACGGCTGATTTGACGGTCTTTTTGCTGTAGCCATTACGGCGGTTGCGGTTGGGGCTTTGCTCAAGGTAGCTGTCGATTTCAGCAGATAGTGCAGCTTCGGTGAGCTGTTTGATGAGTGGGGCGAGTACCCCATCACTGCCTGTGATAGGCTTTCCTGATTGGATGGCTTTTAAGGCTTCATTAAAGTCAAAGTTTTGCATGGTGTCATTCCTTCTATTGTTAATAGTTTAGTGAAATGACACAGTTTTTTGAATACTACCGATTTAGATTTTAAAACTCATCATCTCAGCGATTTGCGTCGATGCAAAAAACCAAGCTTAAGCAATAAAAACCGTTTAAAACATTATCATGCTGTTATTTAGTCAATACCGTTGGCAGTGGCTAAAAATAAGATTTTCTTTTTTCTAAAATCTCTCTTAAGTATTTAGTAGGGTAGGGCAGTACAGTAAAATTATTATACCTCACAAAGTCAACGTCCATTAATTCCAGCAAATCAAGATGACGCAAGTTTCCTTTTAAAGCTATGATTTTTCTTAAATGAAGCATATGACTTAGTTCATCTTGTAACGAACCATGATAATAACCAACACTATACCAAGCAACATCTTCATTTATTGTGCCTGCTTGGATGGTAAAAGTGTCAGTCATTTTATTGAGTAAATCATCTTTGGCTTTACTAAAGTTTAAAATGACACCATGTTGTCTTAATAATGTTCGGATAGCTTTATTGGTATCGCTACTGGTATGAAAGTGCTTATTAATCGTATCAACTAGATGTGTTTTGCTAACAGGTTCATCTAATACATAGATTGCTTGTTTAAATGATTTCCAATGTTTGTCCTGAATTATAGACAAATCCATTTCAAACAACTTTACCAGTTCAGTGGTCTGGCTAAGAGAATTGGGTAAAGGCTCATCTTTTGCTAGAATTTCACGCTCAATCATTGATAGGTCAGGCATGACACATTCTTCATGATTTAAAATGATATTGAGGTCTTTCTCAGGACTGATAATAAAAAGCTCAATTGGGCTTACTCCATTGTCTTTATAAGGATGGTTGAAGCTTTGAATAGTGCGTATCTCATTATCATATGGGTGTTTTTGAAATAACAGCCCATCATCATGTTGGAAATACTGATACTCACCATTGGGTTGCAATTCAAGTAAATGGTAATTTTTATCTTGAATGATACCGAAAATCCATGTGCCTTTTAAGGCGTAACGGTTATCTAGCAAAGTGATACGATTGTCACTGATACTTTGTTTAATCCATAATTCTTTAACCAAGTTTTTAAGCAGTGTTTTGGCTTTGGTTGTTTGATAAAAATCTTGGTAAAGCTCATCAGTAACATGTTGCCTGTAATAGCGAAAATCTTGGCGATAGGGGTCTTTTTCATCGCTATTTTCGTAATCATCTTTCGGCTTAACTAAACAAATATGACAGGCATTGGCGATTTCCCGTTGATTGACCTTACTGAAAATATTTAATGATGCTAATTGCTGATGTATATCCGTAATTAGTTTGTCACTCTGAGTTGTGCCAATCTTGTCCAGTAGGCGAATATCCAGCGGTTTGGCTAATTTTTCAATGGCATTCCTGGTATTTAATAAATGAAAGCGTTCGGATAGAGTTTTGTCAGCAGTTTTATTTGACCAGTCACAAGCCACGATACCTTGGAATAAGCGATTAAAGCGAGAAACCGCTGTCTGTAAGATAGCCAATCGGCTTTGCAGAAAGTCGGTATGTGATTGGATGTTTAATGCTGGCTCACAGGCTTTTTTGTTGGGTACACCTGCTTGGATGTATGCCTTATCGTCGTGATTGTCAAAATCTCGCTTAAAGGTATTTAGATGTAACTGATACGCAGGTTTGGCTAATTTCTTTGCCAGTTTGGTCTTATCTTTCTCGGACTTTTTGGCAAATACCTTAGTTTGATAAGTCGTTGCTTTTGCTACCAGTACCAAATCGGGCGTCAGTATCAAATGAAAAGCAGTGACGACTGGTTTTATCTTAGTTGCTGGCGGAATGATTACTAATTTTCCACCCAAATTATTAAATTGATAGCGTTCACCTTGGCTATTGACGGTGGCATTAAATAGCAGTTGATATAAATCCACACCCGTAATGGATTTCTCTGATTTTTCATTACTTGCTATCACTTGAATGACGCTAATAGAGTGTAAACTCTCATCGTCAGTAATTTTTAGTCGCAACGCTTCAATCTCAAAATCATCGCTACGCTCTAGCATAACAAATGCGTGATTGTCTTGGCGATAGACACTGGCTATGACGCTATGAGTTTTCAAAAGTTTGTCAAGCTGTCCGCCAATCTGCCAAACATTTTCATCGGTGTTTTTTGTGGCAGTGAATTTAAAAAACACATATTTGGCATTAAGCTTATCAAAGTCAGTTTGGAATGTGAGTTGTGTGGTCTTCATTTGGCTTGGTATTCTTCAATCAGTTGGTGGATAATATTGATTTGGTTCATATCAGCGGTATTATCATTAAGTGTAAAATAAGGTAATTCAACAATTAACTGCTCATTTCCCTTTGTTGGGTGAGGGAATCTGTTCAATGGTCTATACTGATTGCTATCTGCAACGATATTAATGATAAATACCAGTTTTGCTCCCGTTTTTTCCATTTTATAGTAGATTTTCTCTCTTTCGGCTTCACCGTCTTGTAGAGTAGGCGACCAATTTTTGAAATCAACATAGATACCATCATCAACCAAAAAATCAAAGCGTTCAAAGTCTTTAGTCGGTAAATCGCTTAAGTTTGGCAAATCATAGCTATGCCATAAATATGAGCCAGCGATTTCACCCAATGCCCCTTTATAGATGTTGTTAAATAAAATAGGTTGTAGCCAATGGCGACTGGCAGCTAGCTGTATTGCATAGCCTTTTTGGATAAAATGCTCATAAATACCCGTATGTTGCATGAGTCGGTCTAACCTAGCACTGGCACTACTGGCGGTATAACAATGTTGTGTAGGTTGCTTGAGCAATATAAAGTTCTCATCGTCTTCATCGCACGAGTAATAATAACTGGTCTTTGGTTCTTCAAAATTGATATATAAAAAATCGTAAGGGCTTATAATTTCATTCAATTTTTGTGGGTTTTTCAAGACGAAATCTCTCAGTCCTTGCCATTGATGAACGTCATCAATAGTAATATTGCCCGCAGCAATTTTATATTTCATTTTCTCAATAAACCGCCGAACTGTTTCAAAATCCTGCTGTGCAACCGCTGAATCGATAATATTGGGCTTTGCATTTTGTTCTTTAATAAAGGCATTAATTTTATGAAATTCAGGTAACATTTGACTTGTACCAAAATCATCAAACCAATGATCCAATAACGCATTGTCAATGTGCAGTTGTATCTTAGGGCATTTCATGTTGGTACGGCAGATACGCCCAATGGCTTGAATAAGCACTTGCATCATATAGGCTTTGAAGTCGTCGAATTTGGATAGTTTTTCTACAGATTTATAATGACCTGAGCCAGAATAGATAGAAAATGCCTTTTGTAGATGTTTTTCAAAACTGTCCAAGCTTAAACCTGAGAGTTTAAGGTATTCCAATTGAAATATAAGATTGACTAAACTGTGTTGAGTATTATCTTTGTCTTTATCAAGATAGCTGATAAGTTTCGTAGGCTTGTCTAAATACAACCCATCAAAATCCATGTTGTCATTGGGTGGGCGGTGATTAGTTTTCACTAATTTCCCAGCAAATTTACTTGGAATGGGGTATTGTATATTTACGCCTGCTCCAAGCGTAGCATAAGTTGAAATCACGAATCGCCGTTCACCTTGGCTTAAACGGGTTTTTATGCCTTCTAAGGCGTTCTCGCTGGTATTACCAACGACGCACACCATTTCTTCCTTTGCGGTGTCAGGCAGTCCCAAATGTTGGCTTAGAATATTGCAGTAGGTTCTTAGAAAATCAAGCTCTTCATAATAGCCTTTACTAAACAATACCAAAAAGGCATTAATCTGTTGTTGGTGGTAGGCTTTCCAAAGCTGAAAAATTTTATAAAATTGCTTGAGGTAGTGTGGTCTATTGTTCTCATCTTTGATAGGGGCTTTGTTAAACAAATCTTGCACGATATCTTCGCTTTCTTGACCACCAAACAAATTGATAAATTCATCTTTAATAGTGATTTCATCATCTGCATTTACCAAGCCGTGTGGCGTTACTTGCATATACGTTTGTCGATAGTAACAGGTGCTTTCAGTAAATTGGTCGGATAAGCGTTGCTTTTGCTCGCTATTTAGCTGTACAAAATCAGCCTCTGATGAAGCATTTAGACGTTTTCGCAAATAATGTAGGTCATAGTTGCCTAAACGACTTCGAAGGTTTGCAGTAGCGGATATGCCAACTACCATAAAATTTCGACACCAATCTAGTAGTAATGCTTCAGGGCTATATGGAAAGCTATAAGTATCAACAATCGATTGGCTCACATTGTCATCACTGTCAATAATGGTGTGATAACTAAAGCCATTTTCATGAAATCTTAACGGGTCGTTTTTATCGGCATCTGATTCTAGGTTTTTTTGTTTCCATGTGCTGGTTAGGCGAGCGTATTGGATTTCATAGACCAAATTATCAAAACTTGAGTCTTTAAAATTGAAAAAATTTAAATAACTTCTCACTGCATTATCATAAGTAATGCCATCAAAGCGGTAATTGGCATGATAATTATTGGCAAGCATATGAATGCCACCTTTGAAATAGCCAATGGTTTGACTACAAGTTGCTAACAAGCCCCCCAATGTTGTATTTGATTCATCGTGTTCTGTGGTTTTTTTTACCACATCAATCCAAACCGTACCCTTGGCTTCATCGGCTGTTAAGGTTAAGACCTTATATTGGGCATTTGCCAAATACAAAGGTTTTTTGTCATAGAAAATGAACGATGATTGTTGAGATTTATCTCTACTTTTCAATGATAATGAAAGATTGAAATCCTTATTTACGGTTAGACTTTTCTCCTGCAAATTCTGCTGAATGGTCGCTGGGTCATCTGGCTGTTTATCAAGTTTATGTGGCGGCAACAATTCATCTGAAAACTGTGAGTTTGATAGTGTCATGCCAATTTGCTTGACGGTATAAACCAAATCAATAGGATTTCGTAGCCCCTGTTTAATGATGAAATCTTGTAATATGTGTTTAGAGGCATCGATTTCGTCGATAAATAATGTCACTTGATAATCAGCAAGTAACTCAGTAATGGTCATTGGTGACTGTATGAGTGTGTCATAGGGATAAATAAATTTGGATACGCTCATAAATAACACAGGTTTATCCAGTGTTAACGTGGCAGGAAACAACTTGGTAACCCATTGCCAATCAGAGTTGTTTTTCAAAGCATCAAGCCTTAACTCTGGCGTCTTAAACTCTTTGTGTAACCGTTGTTTGACTAAATTGCTAAAGTCTTTGATGGGTTTATCGCTAGATTTTTCGAGCACTCCAATAAGCGTGCTTTGCCCATTTTTTGTAGCTTGTTCATACTCTTTCAATAAAGATAATAATTCATAAGGCTTAAAGCTTGGAAAAAGCCTTTTAATGTCGTCAATGTATGTCGAAAAGTGGTCTTTAAAAGCATCCAATTTACCTTGCACAAACCAGACTTCATCACGGTAGTCAGCGTTGCCGTGTCTACCTAACTGTTTTTCTAATTCTTTGAATGGTAGGTTTTTTTTAAGGTGGGTAATAAAAATAATTTTACGGTTTTGGGCTTTTAATTGGTCAATCTGTTGGGCGATATATTCTGCTACTTGGTAGGTTTTACCTGTGCCTGTGGGCATATCTAGCAGTACCAAGCCTTTGGTATGTTGGGATAAAATATCATCAAGAATTTGTTTCATTATTTTAGTCTGCTAAATTTTAATTTCTGGGGTGTTTGGGTGGATTGTCTGCTCTTTCTAGCCAAGGATAGGAGTAGTTTTAGCAATTAATCTTGGGTTTAAAAACCCATAGCTTATTCCAAGCGTGTTGTTTTGAAGTGACTTTAGCTCCTCAAAACTATCAGCTTGAATAGCTTTGCATCTAAAAGAATTCCAATA
The DNA here is from genome assembly GCF_022359095.1 of Moraxella tetraodonis. NCBI lineage: Bacteria > Pseudomonadati > Pseudomonadota > Gammaproteobacteria > Moraxellales > Moraxellaceae > Moraxella > Moraxella tetraodonis. The sequence continues at coordinate 16,927 of NZ_JACSYB010000006.1, forward strand.
ATAGTCATTAGCTATATTTTTGTCTCTTTCAAAATCAAGTTTTTCATGTTTTGCTAACAAACAAAAAGCTATTTCACATAATCTTGTTACATAGCCATAGGTTGCCCCAAAACCAAGCGACCTTTGAGTGTAAATTAAGGTGATTATTTCATGTAGAATATGCTCTAGGTCAAAATTCGCTGTTAAAAAGCTCAAATAGGCATTGATATATTTGTTTAGAGAAGGTGAATTTTTCGTAGAACTATCAATAATATATTTGATGTGAAAGTCGGTTGTTAGGCGATTGTCTGAAAATTGATTTAGACAAATTTTCTTATACTCATCTTCATTTTGCAGTTGAGATTCAATAAAGTAATTGCCATTGATAGTATCTATTCCAACTTGACTTGCTAAGGCTCTAAGTCGTGCATCTAATGATATTAACGTTAAATTATATTCTTGAGCTAATCTTAGCGTAGATTTATCTATCTCAGGTAAATGTTGTTGTAAAATTTTATGGATATTCGACTGAAAGTCATTGCCATAAGCAGGATAGATTTCAGCATTCGTTTCTAAAAAATCCATGACAAATTTTAAATCATCGGAACGGATTTTTAGAATGTTAGTATCAACAGTATGGAATTGGAATTTATTATCAAAGGTACTAACTGTTTCAGATTTTTGATTTATCTCAAAGTCAAAATTATGTTTATCAATTAATAATTGCAGTTGTTTTATTAAAGAACTTGAAACTACTAAGTTATCAATATTCTCGAGAAAGTCAGAAACCCCTATTCTTTTAAATTCTAACAGAGTGAAGAGGTCGATAGTAAAATGAGTCTTGGATTGAAGCCTGTTTTGAGCTTCCAACTTAGATAGGTCTTTGGTATATCTGTCATCATTGGTATATAGAGGATATCTGAAGTCTTGAATCCAACTATACGTCAATTCTGCAATATCCTTATGTAATAATTTCCCCAATAATGCAATAGTCATAGGGCTACTAATATATCTTTCAAATTGATTTTTGATGACGTCATTTGGTGTCGATAAGCGATTAATCGTTTTGATAAATTCTTTGATTCCTTCCTCTGTATCAGTATTAACTTCAAGGGATAACATATTAAATGGGTTGTTTGGTTGGCTTGCTAATGCTGAATTATTGTGAAAAACAGCTAACGGAATAGACTTAATTTCGAGAAGTTCGTAATCAAAGCTTCCAAATGGAGTGGTTACCCTAAAAACATCGCCAATTTTCTTATCTAAAAATTGTGAGCCCCAGCTATCTAATGGGTTTATAAATTTATTTGGGTCGTTGCTACTTACTTTTGAGTCTAAGAAGTAACCTCTTTGTTCGTTATTGACTTTAACTTTAATAAAACAACCATCTGTTGTGTTATTAAATTGATAATCGAAAAATGGGTGTCTAGCTTGAGATAGTTTACTAGTGACTTGTGGATTGACCATCATTTCAAGAAAAAGTGCTTGCATATCTTGAAGTACATCCAAATCATCAGGTTTTTCATGCCAAAAATTCAACAAACGCTCTAAGGCTTTATCTTTTTGTCCAAATATTACTTCTTGAAGAATAAGCCAACAGGTATTATACTTCTCATTTTTTAAATTAAGCGGCATTGCTTTTAACTGACGTTTCAATGCCTTATCTTGTTTACTTGTTATCAAAATTTGAAGTTTATTTCTCCAGTACCATGCACTATCATTATATTGAGTTAAATTAGCTAGATATTTTTCAATTAAAGGCAAGTCTTGAATTTCATATCCTAAATGCGTTATTAACTCGAAAAACCTTAGTTTTTTCTCCTGAATGGTGTCCCAGTTCTCTTCAATAACTTTTTTAGCTTGCATGAATCTATTTGTTGCAAGTAATGAATCTAAATAATTCAACAAATCATATTCATGTAAGACAGAATTGGAGTCTAAGACTTTCTGATAATGCTCTATTGATTTCTCAAATTGTTCGGTAGTAAAAAAATATGAACCCAAGTACATATTTTCCATTAAATCTGCTACATAATTAATTTCTAAAATTTTTTCATTAGAAGCATCAAATAGTTGTTCTTTGTTTTCATTAAAAAAACTAAATCCTAGCAGCGTTAATCCTTTAGTAGAGTTGACCTCAAATAAGCGATGTTCGCTGATGTACTCTTCTAGATTAGTTACTTGGTTTAACTTATTTTTTAGAATCAAATAGGATTTAAGTTCGTTCTGAATTTCAGGTGCTAAGTTTTGATTTTCTTGCAAAATTGATTGGATTTTTTCGATAGCATTAAAATGGAATAAGCCGTCAAGAAAGTAACCTTTAAGTTCTTGATTAGAAAATTTGTCAAGTAAGTCAATGAAAAACAAATTGTTGTTATTCTTTATCGATAAAATGACTAAATTGTGTTTCGCATACTCATTAAGCTCTATATTGTTATCAACAGCATATTCATACCAATACTTGCTATTCTCAAAATTATTTAACATGGCATAAGCGTTGAGTATGGCATTTAATGCCAAGCCTTTAAAAGCAGGCTTTTCAATTCTTTCTAAATCCGTATTTTTTCTAAAGTTATCTAGGGCTTGTCTTATTTTATCTTTATTGTCTGGTCGTTTATAATATTCTAAAAGTTCAGCATTCAGCTTGTAAATGAGTGCTGAAGGACGACTCTTATCCTCACTAGCCAGGTTTTCATATATAGTATGAAATTTTTCAAATTCATGTCTACCAAAATTTATGTAATACTCCATGAATGAGAATTGAATATCATAGTTGCTTTTTAATATGGCATCTAGGTCATCAAAATTAATCTCGATACCTTTTTGAATATCGTAAAGCGTTTTTAAAGCTATTAGATTCAAATTTTTGGGATAAAGTTCTAATAACCTATTTAACTCAGCTTCTGCTACCTCCCTGCCTTGTTGGATGGATATTTTAACAATTCTCAAGTTAGTTAGATTGTCATCATCCCAATCAAAATCTTCAAGTTTTTGAAGTGAATCAATGAACTTATCAAAACTATCAATGCTTAAATATGAGATAGCCAATAGTGTCAAAGCTTGAAATTTTTCTTGCTGATTCATTAATTCGATATTAGAAGCGTCTAGCATATTAATGGCTACAGAGTATTGTTCTTTATTAATGAACTTCTCTGCTTCCTTAAGTAGAATTTCATAGTTTTTACCAAGCAAATATCGTTCAGATAAGCTTTTAGAGCTGTTAATTTTGGTTTCTAAGTCGTTCGCAAAGTGAATTTCTACAGGAAACTTACGTTCATCTAGTCTTGCTTGCGAAAGCTTGTTTACTTTGTCAAGCAGACGGGCATCTGATGGCAGAGAGGTAACTAAAATGAATTTAGAAATTTTTTGCTGCCCCTTTTCAGCTTTTTGCAACTCTTTTATAAAAGAGTCGCCGTGCTTACCATCAAAAGTAAGTTTTTGGACATGCTTGCACTGAACACCTATTCGATTATCATCAGAGTTAATACCATCCCGATATAATACTAAATCTAAACCGTGTTGGGCTTGTCCTCGACGACCATATTTGCTAGGGTTAGGGCAATTGAAAATTGTGCCATAGACATCTGCACATAAGTCTTCGAAGTCTTCTTCGTTGTTTGGAATTAGAAATTGTGGTCTGTAATTTGACAATGAAAAACTCCCTACTTACCCGATGTTTAGGGATTTGACGGGTACTAAGCGGTACAAGGTCTGCACATGTACCTCGATAATGCGAGCTACTTCGGGATAAGGTCGTCCTGTCATCAGTTCACGACGAGCTAAATCCAATTTTTCTTGGCTTACTCTTGGTTTACCACCGATTCTTCCCCTTTTGCGAGCTGAAGTAAGTCCAGCTTTGACTCGTTCTTGAATCAATTCCCGCTCCATCTGCCCCAATGCTCCTAAAATATTAAAGTAGAGCCGACCTGCGGGAGTGCTGGTATCGATGCTTTCGGTAATGCTAATTAATTCCGCTCCTTTTTCTTTAATCTGTTCGCTGATTTTGATTAAATCGGGCAGTGAGCGACAAAGACGGTCGAGCTTCCACACCACCAACGTGTCTCCTTGACGTAAATAGCCTAATGCGTCTTGTAGACCTTGGCGTTGTTTAACACTACTGACTTTATCAGTAAAAACTTTATCACAGTCAAACTTACTCAAAGCATCAAGCTGTAATGACAAATCTTGTTCTTTGGTTGATACTCGGGCATATCCGACTTTCTGGGTGGTCATACTATTCCTTTCTATTGCTTTGTTTTGAACTAAGCGTATTTAATTTGATATTCTTCAACCACTGCAAAAATTTCCATGAGTGTTTCATGTAATTCATAACCCATTCTTAAAAACTCTTGGTGTCGCTCATCAGGCAGATAATATACTGTGGCAAAATACAAAGGTTTTAGTAGTTGGATTAATTTAAATTGATAAAACAAATGATACGCCATTTCATACTGCTTTTTTGCCAATAACAATAATATGATGCTTTCAAAAAATATTTCTTTAACTTCACTAGTTGAACGAATGCCTGTTCTTCCTTCTATTAAAGTGAAAATATTCTGTTTATCTAGAATATCGAAAATATTTTTAACTCTTTCAAATTGGTTATCCCACAAACAAAACTCTAAATATAAACTGAAAAATAAAAGTGTATTGACACTTACATCCTCGGAAAATTCTTTGAGATTTGCTTCAAATACATCAATCACAGCTTGCTTATAGCCCACTAACGCCCTTGCATAAATTGTTGTGAATAAATGCACAGCCTCAACATAGCCTATGGGCGATATTTTTAAGAAAAATTCCTGTGGTTTAAAGTAATTTGAGCCTAGCTCGTATAGCTGATGATAGTAAGTAACCAAATCAATTAATGTTAATCTGTCACCATGATTTTGAAGAAATTGATAAATATTTTTATCATCTTTGGTTTTAATGATTTGTTCAATTTCTAATCTAAGAATTTTTTGTTGCTCGTTAGAAAAACCTACCACAGGCTTTCGTGCAAGCTCTCTGTACTTTTCTGCCATGTCACGGCGAATATCGTAATCAATTTTATCTGAAGCCAATAAAGCATTAATAAGTAAGTCTTTAGATTTAGCATCTTTATCTAACAACGTGCCTAAAGCTTCAACCAATTTAAGCGACAACTCTTTTTCACCATACCAACTTTCCAAAAACTTAGTTAACCACAATACCCGCCGTTTATCTCGCTGTGTACCATATCGCATCAAATACCAAATATTAAAAAACCGCTCTTTGAGCAAATACAAATGATTTTTGGTATTGGTTTCGACTTTATCAACCATCCAGCGTTTTTGAAGTACCGTTAATTGGGCAGAGATGGTCTTGCTCGGCAATCGGGTCTGCTCGGCAATCTCTTTAACATTCATTGCATCCCAATTCATGGCGATAGCATTGACAATAACTTGTTGCTGACGGGTCAAATCATCCATACGGTGTTTATACAGAGGTGTCGTTTTATCAATGGTTTCCTCTAGGTAAGTAAAACTACTGTCTTTTGCCCCTTCCATAATAATCTGAAATAACAAAACAATGGTTCTTGGTACACCATCGGTCAGCCGTCTTACCGCCTCAATCCGTTCAGGATGTTGGGTAATAATTTCCTCAATCCGCTCAATAGCTTCTTTACTGGTATGCCGTGCCAATGTTCGTAGTAACTCGTGCATTTCTGCTTCAGAAATAGCTTTTAAATTTACTAATTTAAAAAACTGATAAAACGGGGCTGTGCCATCAAAATGGGCATCTAAAATCACTGAAGAACCGCCGACAATGCGTATTTCAGGATGTAAGCTTAATACTTCTCGTAACTGGGCATTTTCATTATCGCTAAAGCCATCAAATAGCTCCGCCATATTATCAATAAATACAATGATTTTTTGCCCATGATGAATGAGTGTCTTTCGAATCAATGCCCATGCTTGATTTTCTTGCTCATTGGATAACTGCATCAACTGAGTATATAAAGTTTCGTACCGATTGGCGTCATGCAGAGCAAGCTTTTCGGCTATGCGTAACCAAAAAGTAAATAACGAGAAAATCCCATACTCTTCTTCATTAAAAAGAATCGGGATTAACCAAGGATTTAAGCTTTCCTCTCCACTGACAGCATAGGATAATCGAGTCAATAATGTGGTTTTGCCTGCACCTCTTACCCCTTGAATAAGGTAATGTGTAGCAGGGTATTGCATGGTATTAGTTCTAATATCCTGCCAAATTCGCTCGTATTCTTTTTTGCGAATGCTAAATTGGGCTTTGAGTGTCGCCTCATCTATATTTTGCGTGTTATATAGTAGAATCCCTGAGGGGTTAATGCATGAATCAGTAACCATAGCGTTGCCACCAATGCTTGAGTAATGGAGAGGTGAAACGATAACTTTTATCGTCCAATTGGAATAAATAACCTTCGCTAGTCAAACAATCCATCAAATACGCAAAATTCACACTTTCTTTGAAATCAGCTTGCTGTGATAGATTAAAGGCTTCAGCATAACTTAAACATAATTCTTCTTCGCTGACTGCTTTCAAAATTTGATGTGCTAGTTTCTTTTCCAAGATCTCAAGGCGATTTAACCGTTCTTTCCAATGAGTAAAGCGAGTGGTATTTTCTTGCTTTAATAACTGATTTATACTTTCAACTACTTTATTTTCATTCATAGAGGGCAGAGTTAGTCCATCATCACCCTCTAGACCATAGTCATCTATTAACTGGTCGCAAGCCAATGCTAGATAATAGGGCATATTCCAGCCAATGGCTTGGATTAAAGCATTTTTACTGTAGTTATCCAGTACGGTCAGTATTCCTTGGTTATCCAAGTAAAAATTGATAAAAGTTAAAGCTTCATCATGGCTTAACTCACTAACCCCCACATTCTCAAGCATATTAATTAGATTGCTAAAGTTAAGCTTTTTCGTCAAGGTATCTAAACCAATTGAGCCTGTAAAAATAAACTGCACTCGCTTAGTAAAATCAACATCTTGGCACAACTCTCGAATACTGGCTAAAAATGCTTTTGCCGAAGATTCACCTTTATTATCGTAGATATTAATTAGCACATCAGGGAACTCATCGATTGCCAAGACCACTTTTGTGTCACTATCTTTTAGGCTCTCCATGAGAATTTGGCGAATCGTGGTTTGCCCCACACATGTATTTTCGCTTGAATCTTTAGTCTCGACCTTGATGCCAACTACTTCCACCGATAGATTCAATGGCAATTTAGCGAACATTGCTTTAAAACGGCTAGCAACGGGGGTATTTTGTTGAATCAAATCCGATTCATTAATTGAAGTGAGTAACTTTTCATAAAAGGCTTGTTCAGTTTGGCAAGCTTGAACGTAACTATAGATAATGCTGTAGCCTTCTTGAGGATGAGATTTCAGATGGTGAATCATAGATGATTTACCCACTCGACGAGGAGCAAGTAACAACAGATGATTACCTTGTTTTAGTTTTCGCCAAATCTTGTTTTCATCTTTAGGTCTAGGAAAATAATCACGACCGAAAGTAATATTACCTGTTGCCATAGTTTTCTCAGTTGACTATAAATTTATAGTCATAATAAGTGACTATGAAATTATAGTCAAATATTTTAACTATAATTTTATAGTTAAAAATACTGAAAATTGATTCGTGAACTACAGATTAAATTGAATTGTGAAACAGCTAACTGCCTAATAGATATTAATTATAGATTTTGATTGAATTTAATAATATAGGTTTTTATTTAATAAATACTGGTTGAAAATAGGTGGTTTCATGATCATTAATTTTTTAAACAAAAATATATGTTTATATTGAAAATACAATTATTGAGTAACTCTAAATACTCAAACATGACGTAATTATAATCAGCCTAAGTAATGATGTATGCTGAAAAAAACGGAGAAAAATATTTGGTAAATTAGTAACCTAAACAGGAGTTTACCATGAGCAAGAAAAGAACAGAATACAGCGAAAATTTTAAATCTGAAGCGGTTGCTAAAATCAGAGAGAACAAGGGGAATATCAGCCAAACCTCCCGAGAACTAGGCATACCCATGAACACGCTTGCCAACTGGCATCGACTAGCCAACGGTGGCACACTGGCAGGGACAGACAATTATAGTGCTGACCCCTAATGGACGTTGTTGCCATTGTTTGACCTCATCAAGCACCTGATTAGTAACAGTAGAAATAAAGGTTGATGAGATATCCACGCCATAGATTTCTTGTAGATGCTCTTTGATATCCCTTGTACTCATGCCCCGTGAATATAGTGATAAAACTTTGTCGTCAAAGCCGTGCAAGGTTCTATCGTGTTTCCTTATGAATAGCGGATCGAATCTGCCATTTCGGTCACGGGGAATATCTAGCTGAAGCTCACCAAAAACGGTACGGACGGTTTTGCTGGTTGTGCCATATGCGAGCATTACCTTTTTTGGATTTGACCGCAGGTTTGGTTTGGGGCGTGCTATTATTATCTTGCTTACAGATAGGTTTGGACGTGGTTTCAGTTGTTTGGCTGTTGTCTGGTAGGTCAGTTAAAAAATCGTCCAGATGGTCTTTAGTTGCTTTACCTTGGTAGTCATGTTTCTCATAGCCAAGATGATGGGTCATTTCAGCTTGTAATGCCCGTTCAGCAAGTCGTTTGGTGGGTTGTTTTAAGATGCCGTTTTCACCCAATATTTGTTCAGGTGTTTGGTAGTCTTTTAAGATTTCATCCAAGAGTTTTTCGGTGGTGTCGCTCATAAAAACATTCCTGTGTAATTTGCCCTATTTTAGGGTTTACACAAAATATTTTACGGTCTCGGTATTGACCTTGCACAAGCCAACATGGATGCGTTATGGCAAGCATGGCTAGAGTATTATAAAACCGAGATTTATGATGATATTGATAAGCCTTATCGTAGTGAGGTTTGTTTTGAGCCAGTTGATGAAGCAGACATAGCGGAATGTGAGCAAATGACCAAGCTTAAAATTCCTGAAGACCTAAAAACAATATATCAATATACCAGCAAGGCACTGTTGCAAATAGAGATTTGAGTCGATGAAGTTCCTTTTTAAAAGTGCTTAGAGACCGAAAACCCTGTTGATTAGACACACTTCACCTTGAGGCTGACCATAATAAAATGACGATGCTTGTCCTTTACGTAGTGCACGCATGACTTCAATACCTTTAATTGTGGCATAAGCCGTCTTCATAGATTTGAATCCTAATGTGGCCCTGATGATCCGCTTTAACTTACCATGATCACATTCAATGACATTATTTTTATACTTAATCTGCCTGTGCTCAATATCTACTGGACATTTTCCTTCTCGCTTTAACCGTGATAAAGCATGGCCATAGGTCGCTGCTTTATCTGTATTGATGACCCGTGGAATTTGCCATTTTTTCACCGTATTGAAGATTTTTCCTAAAAAACAATAGGCTGATTTACTGTTCCGTCTAGCGGAAAGGTAAAAGTCAATCGTATGACCACGTTGATCAACTGCACGATACAGGTAAGTCCATCGCCCCTTCACTTTGATATAAGTCTCATCCATATGCCATGAATGTAAATCTGTAGGATTACGCCAATACCAGCGTAAGCGTTTTTCCATTTCTGGAGCATAACGCTGAACCCAACGATAAATTGTGGTGTGGTCAACATTCACACCCCGTTCAGCGAGCATTTCTTGAAGTTCACGATAGCTGATGCCATATTTACAATACCAACGAACAGCCCAAAGAATGATTTCACCTTGAAAGTGCCGACCATGGAAGGGATTAATCTGCTGTATCTCGAAATAAATAAGATATTTAGCTTATCATGTCAGCCTATTTGCAACAGTGCCCGTCAATCTCGATTGACAACATGCCGGGCACCGACATGGGTGGCTATGCTGGTTTCAACGACAAGGTGAACAACCACTATGCCCGCATCTTCGGCAGTGGTTTGCTGTTGTCGGTCTTCTCGGCCGGTATCCAGCTCTCGCAGCCGCAAGCCAGCAACGGCGAGAACTACAGCAGTTCGCAAATCATCGCCGGTTCGCTGGGCCAGCAGATGGGCCAGATCGGTATGCAGATGGCACAGCGCAACATGAATATTCAGCCGACGCTCGAAATCCGTCCGGGTTACGAGTTCAACATCATGGTGACCAAGGACATCATCCTGCCGACGTGGGAAGGGCACCCGATGGCCGGTCAGTCCGGCAAAGGCTGCAACTGAGGGCGCGGCCGTTCGCGGCCGTATTCTTTTCTGACGTAAGGAGAACAACGTAATGGCGAATAACCAAGCCCCGAGCTGGAAAAACCCGACCCCTGCGCCGGGGGTCAAGATGATGCCCGAGGGTTCGCGCAAGGTGTGCGTGCTCAACGGCAGCCGCCAGATAGATCAGGTCATCAAAGGCGAGTGGACGACGCTCAAAGTGCTGCCGGAAAGCGGTCTGTCCAAGGGCATCTACCAGCTCGGCGAGGCCACCAAGGCCAGCAGCGGCAAAGATGCGTCTTTCACCGGGCAGGTGCTGTTCAGTGACAGCAAGGCGGTCTACCAGCTTTCCGGCAAGGGCGTGGTCGAACACCCGCGCTCGGCCTTCGCCGAGCTGGAAGCCAAGGGCGAGAAAATCGTAGACGGGCGCACCTACACGGTGGCTTACGCCAACGGCAGGGGCGTGGCCACCAACGCGCAGGCGGCGAACGTCGCCCCGGCGCGCACCGCGTCGAAAGGGCACGGTGCCTCGATGTGATCAACGGGCGGCCAACTGGCCGCCCTTTTTCCGATGAAGTGGGAGTGCATGACCATGGAAAGAAAAATCGCGTTTTGGGCTGTTGGTATGGTGGGGGTCGTTTGCGGGAAGGGGCGGAATCCTACGCTAAGGCTTTGGCCAGCGATATTCTCCGGTGAGATTGATGTGTTCCCAGGGGATAGGAGAAGTCGCTTGATATCTAGTATGACGTCTGTCGCACCTGCTTGATCGCGGCCGCGATAGCTAGATCGCGTTGCTCCTCTTCTCCATCCGCGTTCCAAGCTGCGGAAAGGCACCCATAAGCGTACGCCTGGTCGAGCAGGCGACGCGGATCGACGTCCAGCGCACGAGAGAATGCGTCCGCCATCTGTGCAATGCGTCTAGGATCGAGACAAAGGTCGTCTCTGTCAGCCGGATCGTAGAACATATTGGCGGCGCCAAAGCCCACTTCACCGACCAGACCGACGGGATCTATCACCAGCCAGCCGCGACTGGAGAACATGATGTTTTCATGATGCAGATCGCCATGTAGCCCACGCAGTTCCGAGGCATTGCTCATCATTTGATCGGCTATAATCGCCGCGTGGACGTAGTCAGTTTGACAACCTGCGTTTTGATCATCGCGCGCCCGCTGAAACAAAGCTGCAAAGCGATCCCGGATCGGGAGAAGGGCAGAAGGCAGGGGTTCCTCAGATGCGGCATACAGCTTCGCCATTAGTTCCGCTGCAATTTCGGTCGCCTGGTAGTCGCCGTGCTCGGCAACGATGTGAGAGAGCATTCGCTCCCCGGCATATTCGAGCAACATCAGATTGTTCTCACGACCGAGCAACCGGACTGCTCCCCTCCCATTGCGCCATACCAGATAGTCGGCCCCGCGCAGTTCATCAGCAATGTCTTCTATAGGTTTCAATCCCTTGACGATTGCAGGAGTCCCGTCTGGCAATGAAACTTTCCAAACGAGGCTGGAAAAGGTGTCCGCAATGAGAACAGGTTGCGAAACGTGCCAATGAGCAGGAAAAACAGGCGGCATGAACATCAACCCCAAGTCAGAGGGTCCAATCGCAGATAGAAGGCAAGGCGTTCGCGGTCGGGGGCTTCGATCCCCAATACATTGAATAGGACAGCGAAGGCGCGCTCTGCTTCATCTGGCGCTGCCCAGTTCTCTTCGGCGTTAGCAATCATGAGTGCCAAATCGGCATAGCGATCTGCTGTTCCGAGCCGCCCAAGGTCGATCAGACCCGTGCATTGAAGAGTTTTAGGGTCCACCATGAAGTTCGGCATGCAGGGATCACCATGGCAAACAACCATATCGGTGCGCTCTTGGTCGAGCCGCACCGGTAGCTCTCGTTCGACACGAGCCAAAAGATCGAGCTGCGGCGTACTCTTGTCCTCGTCCGGTAAGAAGTCGGGATTGACGGCATTGCGGGACACCACATCAACGGCGCGTCCGAACATTCGCGACAGCCTGCGCTCAAACGGACATTGATCAACCGATAGGCTGTGAACAGCGCCAAGTTGCTGCCCCATTGACGGCCACGCTTTGAGCAAATCCGCTCCAGACAGATCAGCCGCCGGTACTCCCGGAATTGCCGTTATCACCAAGCATGCACCCTCCTGTTCCTCCTGCCAGTTGATGACCTCGGGGCAAGCCACACCTCGACCTTTGAGCCAAATGAGGCGGTCACGCTCTCCAGCGAGCTCACCGCGGCGGGAAGCAGGTGCGATTTTCGCGAAGGCATGCCCGTCACCACGTCGAAAAACAAAATCACCAGATTCTCCGCCTCTGACAGGCAACCAGTCAGAATGCGATTCACCAAAAAAAATATTAGTTCGATTCAATGGAGGTTCCTTCAGTTTTCTGGGCACTGTTGCAAATAGAGATTTGAGTCGATGAAGTTCCTTTTTAAAAGTGCTTAGAGACCGAAAACCCTGTTGATTAGACACACTTCACCTTGAGGCTGACCATAATAAAATGACGATGCTTGTCCTTTACGTAGTGCACGCATGACTTCAATACCTTTAATTGTGGCATAAGCCGTCTTCATAGATTTGAATCCTAATGTGGCCCTGATGATCCGCTTTAACTTACCATGATCACATTCAATGACATTATTTTTATACTTAATCTGCCTGTGCTCAATATCTACTGGACATTTTCCTTCTCGCTTTAACCGTGATAAAGCATGGCCATAGGTCGCTGCTTTATCTGTATTGATGACCCGTGGAATTTGCCATTTTTTCACCGTATTGAAGATTTTTCCTAAAAAACAATAGGCTGATTTACTGTTCCGTCTAGCGGAAAGGTAAAAGTCAATCGTATGACCACGTTGATCAACTGCACGATACAGGTAAGTCCATCGCCCCTTCACTTTGATATAAGTCTCATCCATATGCCATGAATGTAAATCTGTAGGATTACGCCAATACCAGCGTAAGCGTTTTTCCATTTCTGGAGCATAACGCTGAACCCAACGATAAATTGTGGTGTGGTCAACATTCACACCCCGTTCAGCGAGCATTTCTTGAAGTTCACGATAGCTGATGCCATATTTACAATACCAACGAACAGCCCAAAGAATGATTTCACCTTGAAAGTGCCGACCATGGAAGGGATTAATCTGCTGTATCTCGAAATAAATAAGATATTTAGCTTATCATGTCAGCCTATTTGCAACAGTGCCACCAGCAAAGGGTTTGGGTTGTTTTTTGGTGAAACCTTGTACTCGCCTAAACAAATGATTGAGTACCACCAACAATGGGTTGGCTTGGGTTATATCGATACGCCTGATAACGACCAAGTCGATAACCCTACTTATCCGCCCAATACCGTGCGACCCGTCTATATCAATCAATATTGGTTGCCGTTTGCAGGTGAGGTGGATAATCGAAATTACTGGGCGATTGATTATGATCCATTAGCAGATGGCAAGGTGGGGCAAATTATCAATGCAGGTCGAGAAAGCAACTGGGAGCTCCGATTTTCGTTCCAAGGCGATATCACTGCCTTTGCCCGCATTATCATGCAACGGATTGAAGCAGGAAAAACCGCTATCAATGCTGAGGGTAAATTACTCATCTGTAAAGCGTCAATTCAAAGCAATCACTGTATTACGGAGCTATTAAAAAAGGGAGAGTTTAGGTGATGCTTATATCTGTGACTAAGAATATCATATGACAATTTTCATTATTGAGGATTCTTTGATAATTGATTATCATTGAAATATTTACCCAATTCTAAAGTCTAACCATGTGTGCCAACTTCCAGCCCATTACCCATGCTCAAGCCCCGCTATATACTAGCAATCAGCTTACCTTTGACTTTAAAGACGACATTTATCCCAACTACGACAGCCCCCTACTATTCCGTAACCCAGTAAATAGGCAAATCGAATGGCGACAAGTACGTTTTGGCATGATACCCAAATGGGCTGAATCTATCGATATCACCAAATATACCTATAATGCCCGTACTGAAACGGTCATGCAAAAGCCTAGCTTTAAAAATGCTTGGTACAATAGCCAATTTGCCCTAGTGCCATTACAGACCATCTATGAGCCACTTTATACGGGTGACAAGTCACAACGCTTTGGCATACACCGTACAGATGGTGAGCCATTTACAGTTGCTTGTATTTATGAAATAGCCCGTATTGATGGGGAAGTCGTTCGTTCCATGTCTATGCTGACTATCAATGCCGATAATCACCCCTTTATGTCACAATTTCACCGTCCGAAAGATGAAAAACGCTCAATTGTGGTAATACCGCCTGAATTACGACAAGCATGGCTTACTTGTCACGTAAGTCATGCCCATCAATTCTTACAGCCCATGCCTGACAAATTTACTGCTGAATACCGACCTAGAAATGTCACGTCAAATAATAGTTCTGCACAAAGTGAATTATTTTGACAAATAGACTTCAAGCAAAACACTTGTTTTTATTTAAAACTTTCTTACACAAAAATTTTTACAGTCTTGCTTTACCCACCCAAAACCACCCTATCTAACTACATCCCAAACCCCCGAAACGGCTCATTCTTAAGCTCCTTATCTTTTTCCAACTTTTTCACCGTCAAGGTTAACTGAGCATAGCCCGATAAATCATACGGATGGCTACGCATATACGATTCTGCTTCTTGCTGACTCATCTGATGCTGTTTACCATCGCCACTCACCCCATACAACACCCCTTCCTTGGCATACCCCACCACCTGCTGTTTTAACCCATTAAACAACTTTTTAAATAACTCAATTACCGCGTTAACAATGGCTGAAACTGTGCCAACGACTGCACCAAAGTTGTTTGTTGCTGTTTTAAACTGCTGAGCGTCATGGTCATATCCGTTTTTAACTTTTCTAACTCGCCGATTAATGCTAACAAATCGGTTTGTTTGCTGGTCATAGCCTGTTGCGAGGTCGCCAAGTTGCTCACCTGTTTCTGTAAGTTGGTTATCGATGTCTGCAAGGTCGTGAATGACTTTTCGACGTCGCTGTCGTCGCCCATTGGTATGGATTCTAATTGGCTCAAAGCTGATTTTATCTTGGTTTGTAAGAGCTGATACTCTTCCCTGCCTAATTTTAGCATTTTCAACTGCTGTTGATTGGTAATCTGTAATTCGTTCAAGCAAGTCGCCACCTTGTTCAGCATTGGCTGATTCTGCTTTTGAACTTCCTGCTCGATAATGGGCGTAAGCTTGGTCAACAACGTTGGTATCAACTGTGATAGCGTATCGTTGATTAGGGTTTGCTGTACTTGTTTCATTTGTCCCAAATGAGTGTCCAGCTTGTTGTGCAACTCTTGTGACAGCTTGTCCAGTGTGGTTTGCAGTAGCTGATTGGGATGAT
Source organism: Moraxella tetraodonis (assembly GCF_022359095.1). Taxonomy (NCBI): domain Bacteria; kingdom Pseudomonadati; phylum Pseudomonadota; class Gammaproteobacteria; order Moraxellales; family Moraxellaceae; genus Moraxella; species Moraxella tetraodonis. The sequence goes on from NZ_JACSYB010000006.1 coordinate 32,478, forward strand.
TCGGTAGCATAGATTAATCCTCCTGATTTTGAATGTTCTGATACGCCAAACATCCCCCCCATACCGCCAAGATAGAGAGGATAATAACTATCATCACTATCATAAAACTGCCCCAAATATCCCACCTGATAAGTACGGCGAGGTTCACGCTCGTGGATAATATCAGCAGGCAAAACAGTATTACCGAAAAGCTGATTGGCAGTTTGTTCACGATAAGAAATTGATGTCCTATCTTTTGTAGGTGTTGGTCCTGAGTTGTCATCAAGTTTTGAAACCGCTCTTCTTGACTGTCCATCTGTGACTCTAAGTGTGTCTGATTTTGATTCGCCTGCTGGTGTAAGCTTACCTGCACTGTCTCGATTTGCGTCGATAATTGAGCCTCTGTCCGTTCGATTTGCTGTTGTAACCTCGCTTCTATTTTCTCGCTCAATACCTGTAAGGCTTGTTGCTGTTCGTCTAAAGTCGTTGAAATACGAATTAAAGTCTCGGAAAGGGGCTGGAAGTTTAATAACTGATCGATACGTGAAACAAGGGTTTGCTGTAACTCGGTTATCTTTTCCAAGTCCAAGTTCTGATTGTTTTGTAGCTCTTGGCTTAAAACGTTTTGCCAACTCTGCACTTCGTTTATCACAGTATTCTTGATAATCTGCTTTAAGTCGGACAATTCGCTCGCTATCTGGGCTTTCACGGTGTCTTCGATGATTTCTTGTTTGGTCGAATTCTTCTCCGAGAGTTCCCCGAGATTCAAAGGTTTTTTCATAGAATGCTCCTTGCAAACGAATGGGACGACTACCGCCATGCGGGTTTTTAATCGAAATGGATTGATTTTTGATTGCCGTGATTTCATAGTGCTCAGATAAGTAATGAATGACATCATCACGGCTATTCACCAACTCATTCATAAAAGCGTTCGTCAGTTTGTCATCAATATCAGCCACTGTGTCTTTGACATTCTGTGGGAGTTTATCACCAATGCGAGTTAAGCGTTTACGCTCAAGGGCGTTGGGGTCAGACAACTGCATTTCTAAATTTTTGATTTCTTTGAACGTGTCTACTCGTTTTTCATCAATCAAATGATAATACACCGGTAACGCCTTACCCGTCGTCAGCTCGACATTGGCAAACACAAAGTTTAGCTCAAGCCTTGGTAGATTATTATTTTTTTCATCGACTTTATCAAAATGCTCCACCCAATAACCTGCGTACTGGGACTTATCAAGCCCCACAAACAAACACTGCTCAAACTCATCCATCAACTCACGTTTCATCGATTCAGTGACATACTGACTCTCAATGCCATCAAATGCCAAACAGCCTGATGTATAAATTTTAGAAAAAGTTAGCGCATTGATAATCTCTGTCACTTCATTGGGGTCACCCGCTAATAGTTTTGCATGGTCACGAGAAGCCACCCCATCGGCATAATCCTTACCCAACAAATACCGCTTAGCCGACTCACCACCTGTACTATAGTGAATATCTTTAACACTGCCTCGCTTAAAAAATTTAACAATCACTGAGCAAACCCTTCATCAATCTTATCAGTCTCATTTATCTCAACATCACTTTTTGGTGCCGTATAATGATGAATAAGAGAATCGAGTTGATAACGAATATAGGCTAACTCTGAGGCTAAAGAAACCACATTTAGATTACCAGCCTGATGATACTCATGAGCAATTTTAGTCAATTGGTTTAAATTATTTCCCAAATAAGCCACTTGTCTTTTTAACTCAACATCCACCCGTGGCGGAATCACTCGACGCACCATTTCACGATGGGTAACATTTTGTCCAATAGCAGATGCTCGCATAAAATCTGCGACCGATAATGACCCACGACGTTCTTCAATCAAATTTTTTTCGATAACACTTAATCTAATAGCAACTGTGAACGGTCGCTTGCGTTTAACTTTAGGAGCAGGTTTCCAATTGAAATCCGCTAAAACTTGCTCAGGTAAAGAGTGAAGGATTAATGAATTTTTCATAGGTCAAGGTAGGCATGCTCTTTACTAGTA
>NZ_JACSYB010000007.1:0-3088 GCF_022359095.1 Moraxella tetraodonis
GTAAGCCCCCGACCATACCCCTATTGAGGTGGTATCCAGACATGTGGTAGCAGCTCATCAATCTGGCTATCAGGATGCGTCGGCAGACGACTCAACACATCTGCCAAATACGCATACGGGTCAAGACCATTCAATCTAGCTGACTGGATAAGCGACATAATACTAGCCGCCCGCTGACCGCTCTCAAGCGACCCTGCGAACAACCAATTCTTACGCCCGAGAGCCCAAGGGCGCATCTGATTCTCTGCCCAATTATTATCAATCGGCAAATTGCCATCATCCAAATAGTGAGTTAACGCCGTCCAGCGTTTCAAACAATACTCAATTGCCTTAGTAATACTGGCATTCTTAGTCGTGCCTAAGCGTTTCTGTTGTAACCACGCATAAAGTTTATCCGCAACTGGTTTTGCCTTCTCTTGCCTGACTTGCCTAACTATTTGAGCATCTCTGGGCAGTGGGGTTTGGTTTTTCTCAAACCGCTCATCAATCTCCCGTTCAACGGCATACAGGGTTTGAAACAGTTCTAATGCCTCAATGCTAATAAGACTCTGCCCTGTCACATGAAGCTCATGAAACTTACGCCTAGCATGGGCCATACAACCCACTTCAATCACCCCTCGCCCAAATAATGGCTTATAGCCGTTATAGCCGTCGCAAACAAGCTTGCCCTTAAAGCCCTGCAGAAAAGCATTGGGATACTCACTACCCCGACCTTGGGCAAAATCATACACCACCGCTTTGATTGGGCTGTGCTTTGGGGTCACATACGCCCACACATAGCCTTGCTTTAGTTTGCCTTTCACGTCTTTTACCCCATAGCCATTTAACACCTTTATTGGGGTTTCATCGGCATGCAGAATCGGTTGGGTAAGTATCATCTGGCGTAAGCGATTAACTAAAAACCCAAGCTGTACCCCACAACGTCCCACCCAATCTGCCAAGGTTGAATCAGATAAATACACCCCGCTACGGTGATAAATCAGGCTTTGGCGATACAGGGGTAAATGGTCAGCGTATTTACTGATAAGCACATGAGCCAGTAGCGCAGGCGTGGCAATGCTTTTATCGATGATTTGGGCGTCGGTTTTGGCTTGAACCAGCTTTTCACGGTTACACTCAGCGTTACGGCAAATGTATTTAGGATAAACATGACGCTCTCGGTAAAACTGCTTTGGCTTAAAGCCGAGTTTGTCTTGAACATCTTGACCAATTTGCGTCATTTGACAGCCACATTCACAGGTGGTTGACGGTGGTTCGTGGATGATGGTGTGAATGTCGAGGTTGTCAGGGATAACGAGGCGTTTTTGTCGTTTGGGTTTGGTTGGTGTTTCTGATTGTGTGCCTTTTTCTTGCGTATCAATCGGCTTGCTAGCAACCAGTTTGGCTCGCTCGTCATCGCTAAGATTGGCTAAGAAGTTGTCATGGGCTTGTTCAAGCAAGGCTAGGTCTTCTAGGGCGGTTTCTTTGTTTAGGTGGTCTTGTTTGGGGGTTAAGCCTTCGCTTTTTTGCCCAAACAGCCGATGGATAAGACGTTGCTGTTTGGTGATGGCGTCAGTGAGCTCTTGGTTAATGCGAGCAAGCTTAGCTTCGTATTGCTGCCTTTGAGCGTCCATTTGTTGTTGGTATTGCTGTTTGAGTTGCGCTGCTTGCTGTTGGTAATGTTGTTTTTGTGCGTCAAGCTGCTGTTGAAGCCGAGCGTTTTGGGCTAATAAATCAGCATAGCTTGGCGCAGTTGGGTCGGATGGGTGGGCGGTGGTCATGGTATGAGTTTGCCATAACCGCTCTGCATTGTCAGTAAATAGGCGGTGATAGTTGAGATTTAGCGGCTTTATGCTAAAGTCAGGTAAGCGGGGTGAGTATATCTTTGCCTAGGTTATGCCAAGACAGTCCACTAACCAAGGCGTTAAATTGCTCATGACTAATGGTAAGTCCTGTGGTTGGGTTGGTTAGGCTGTGATGTCGCATGAGACGTTCGCCAAGTCCGTGAAATTTGCCATCATCCAGTGCTCGGGTGCATAGCCATATGCCCAGGCCGTCATGGATGAGTATTTTTAGCCGGGTGCCTGCTTTGTTGTAAAATAGGTAGGCACAGTTTGGGCGGATGCCTGGGTGGTGCTGTAGGATGAAGGCGAGTAGTTTATTACTGCCACTTCGCATGTCCATGGGAGTGGTGGATAGCCAAATTTGTTGGGGGTTGATAAGGGGGTTCATTGTAGCCCCCGCAGTAATTCAATAAGGCTGTAATTGTCAATTTAGTCGATGGTGAGTTTTATGGGCGTCCCGTTATGGCTGGGAATTTGTAGTTCTACGCCTGTGATGGTTTGAGCTAAGGCAGTTGCTTGTGGTGTTTGTTCGTGATGGCTTCTAGATTGCAGGGTGATAGGCAGAAAGACAGGCTCATGTTCAATGAGGTTAATATCGAAGTTTGGGTTGGCTAATGGTTGAGTTGCTGCGATTTTCTCGTCTCTGGCAGCTTTTATCCATTTCTGCAATAAGTTTGGGTTAATGCCATGACCTTGAGCTAGCCTCGCTATCGAGCGTTCGCCTGTTAAGGCTTGTTCTACGAGATAGGCTTTGAGCTCTTTGCTGTACGTTCGTCGCTTCGGTTTGGTTATGTCTATTTGTGCCATTCTAGTGCCCACTTCATTTTTTAGTGGGCACTATCTCGTATTTTTTAGAATGGTGGTAGATGGGATGGTCGGATGCTTACCAATTACATATAGTTTGATATGCTTTAGAAATATAGTAAAAATCAATATTTTCATGATTAACTAAAACATCCTCGATTTCATCATCTTCCTTTAAACTAATCAGAAAGTCTGAACTTTTTTCTCTAGTTTCATAAGCAAGACTAAACTGAGGATTTTTCTGTTTACCTTCCCAAAATTCATTAATACCCTGAATTATTAGAAATATTGTTGTAAGCCTTTGTTGTCCATCGATAACCTCATACCAATCACCTTCCAAATTATGAAATTGTTTTTTCTCTACACTCATTGCTTTTACAACAACTGGTTGCAGACAATAAAAGCTTGAAATACCTTCTTTGGGATTTAAAATAATTGGTATAAACTGGTCAATGTCATTA